>JBAXNN010000014.1:0-62701 GCA_037133755.1 Thermoleophilia bacterium | reverse complement strand
CGTCATCTTCCCCCGCGACACCGCACCGCAAAGAACGGAGACGGAGGGATTCGAAAGCCGCCCCATCCCCAAATACGGGGAGCAGACGACCCTGGGCGGCGCCCACGACACTGCTGCTCGAGACGGGCAAAGCCCGACTCGACGACCCTGCTCCCCAACCCAAAGCTGATCGCGCGCAGCACGCGTCGTGCACCCTCGATGTAATCGAGGATTCGATCGCCGGCCGGGAGCGCCGTCATCTTCCCCCGCGACACCGCACCGCAAAGAACGGAGACGGAGGGATTCGAACCCTCGATTGAGGTTAACCCCCAATACCCACTTAGCAGGCGGGCGCCTTCAGCCACTCGGCCACGTCTCCAAACAGGCGACAGGCTACCAGCGCCATGCACTCGGGACTCCGCACCTGACGGTCGGGCCTTGTTGCCTCAGACAGCGCGGGTGGCGAGCATGCGCGCCAGGAACTTCTGCGTCTCCGGCTCCTGCGGATCCTCGATCATCTGGCGACCCGGACCGCGCTCGACGACCGTGCCCTGGTGGAGGAAGCAGACCTCGTCGGCGACGTCGCGAGCGAAGGCCATCTCGTGCGTGGCGATGAGCATCGTCATGCCGCCGAGCTTCAGCTCGCGCACGACCTCGAGCACCTCGCCAACCAGTTCGGGGTCGAGGGCGCTCGTGATCTCGTCGAGCAGGAGCGCGCGCGGGCGCGTGGCGATCGCGCGGATCAGTGCCACGCGCTGCTGCTGACCGCCCGACAACTGGTCGGGATAATCGCGCTCGCGATCGCCGAGACCGAAGCGGGCGAGCAACGCGCGCGCCTCCTCCACCGCCTCCGCCTTGGGGATGCCGTGGGCCTTGACCGGCGCGAGCGTGATCTGGTCGAGCACGCGCATGTGCGGGAAGAGGTTGAAGTGCTGGAAGACCATCGCCAGCGAGCGGCGCACGCGCTGCGGATCGACGGACGGGTCCGTCACGACCTCGCCGTCGAGCAGGATGTCGCCGTCGTCGATGTCGACGAGCAGATTGATGCAGCGCAGCAGCGACGACTTGCCGGAGCCGGAAGCGCCGATCATCACGACGGCGGTGTGCTCCTCGACCTTGAGGTCGATACCCCGCAGGACGGGCTTGCCGTCGAACGCCTTCGTGACGCCCTGGATCTCGAGCACCGGCGTGCTCATCGACGCGCCTCCTCGAGCCGGCGCCGGCCGCGATCGCGCTTCTGCATGCGGTCGAGGAAGAGCGACAGTGGCACCGTGACGATCACGTACAGCGAGGCGGCAGCAAGCAGCGGCGTGTAGTTGAAGGTCGAGGCCGCGTCGATCTGCGCCACGCGGAACGCCTCGACGATGCCGAGCACCGAGACGAGCGCGACGTCCTTCTGCAGCGAGATGAAGTCGTTGAGCAGCGGCGGGATGACGTTGCGGACGGCTTGCGGCAGGATCACGTAGCGCATCGCCTGCGCGCGCGACAGGCCGACGGCCAGCGCCGCGCCGCGCTGTCCCGGATGCACCGAGTCGATGCCGGCGCGGAAGACCTCAGAGACATACGCGGTGTACGACATCGTCAGCGCGATCGCCGCGAGGATGATCGGATCGTTGGGCACACCCGGCAGGGCCAGCGCCGGGATGCCGAAGCCGATCAGGTAGACGACGAGAATCGTCGGGATACCGCGGAAGAGGTCGGTGGACACCGCGGCGATCAGCCGGAATGGGTACAGCGCGGCGGCGCGCGTGGAGCGCAACACCGCGACGAGCAGACTGAAGACGAGGACGAGCACCTCGACGACGAGGAACAGCTTCACGTCGATCCAGAAGCCCCGCAGGATGTCGGGGAATGACGTCTTGAACGCGTCGACGGAGAAGAACGTCTCCTGGACGACGGGCCAACCCTGCCGTGTCGTCACGAGCAGGATGCCGCCGCCGATCACGATGATCGTCGAGATCGCAGCGATCAGTGCGTTGCGGCGATCGCTGCGCTTACGTGCCGCGGCCCGGATCTCCCGACGACTGATGGGCTCGGCGCTCATGGGAGAAAGCAGGTGCCGCGTCCCAGGGAGGGACGCGGCACCGATTGCCTACTTGAGCTCGGGTGCTCCGGCCTGCTCAGCCATCCACGTCATCGTGAGGTCGCCGAGCGTGCCGTCGGTCGTCATCGTCTCGAGCGCCTTGTCAACGCACGGCGTCAGCGCGGAGCCCTTCTGGAGCAGCGCGCCCCACTGGTCTCCACCCGGCGCGTTGAACTGCCCGGCGACGACGGCGTTGTCGAGCACGGCGGCCGTGAGGTACAGCGCGGTCGGCAGGTCCGTGACGATCGCATCAACCTGCTTCTGCTTGAACGCGGCGACGACATCGTTCGAGTTGTTGAAGACCTTCGGCTCGGCCGACGGCATGATCTGCGACGTCGTCGCGTCGAGGCTGGTCGTGCCGACCTGCACGCCGATCACGGCGCTCTGGAAGTCGGCAAGTGTCGTCTTGCCCTCGAACGGCGAGCCCTTGGCGACGATGATCGCCTGCGGCGCCGTGTAGTACGGCATCGAGAAGTCGACGACCTTCTTGCGGGCATCCGTGATGGAGATCTGGTTGACGTCAAAGTCGAACGTCTTGTCCCCTGGCGCGTACGACGAGTCGAACGGCACGACAACCCACTTGACCTCGTCGGTCGTGAAGCCGAGCTGCTTGGCGATGGCGTACGCGACGGCGCTCTCGAAGCCCTTGCCGTTCGACGGATCGTCGTCCTCGAAGTACGGCGGGTAGGCCGGCTTGTCGGTGCCGATCGTCAGCTGGCCGGCGTTCTTGAGGGCGAGCTGATCCTTGGCACACGTATCGGCGGCGGCCGACGACGCAGCCGTCGAATCCGCCGCGGCGGACGAAGAGCCCGAATCGCTGCCACCGCAGGCTGCGAGCAGCGCGGCGAGACCGATCAGGACAAGAGCGGGAACCACACGGAACTTGGACATCACTACCTCGGGTGGACGAGTGAAACGCACCGGGACGGCTGGACTGTAGACGAAATCCGCTCTGTGACGGCCGTGGCGGGAGGTCTAGGGGCGCCTCGACCTCGGATGCGTTGCACCGTTCGCTAGCGTGCTTGGATGTCTGGCGCCCTGCCCATCGATGCACCACGCTCGAAACGGCGCGCCGCGTGGCTCAGCGTTGCGTTGACGGGCTCGAGTGTGGCCGTCAAGGGCGCCGTCGCAGTGGCCACCGGCTCCTCCGCGATCCTGGCGGAGACGGCACACTCGTTTTCCGACCTCCTGGCCGCGCTGATCGCCCTCGCGGCGGTGCGCGCCGCGGACCGACCGCCAGATCCCCAGCACCCGTTCGGCCACCAGAAGCTCGAGCACGTCTCGGCCGTTGTCGAGGGGCTGATCCTGATCGTGGTCGCACTCTTCGTCGTGATCCAGTCGGCACGCTCCTTCGGCACGCCGGTCGAGAACTCGGGCCTCGGCATCGTGGTGATGGGCATGTCCGCCGGTGCCTCGTTCTTCGTCGCCCGCCGCGTGTCGCGCGTCGCGAAGAGCTCGCACTCGGCCGCGCTCGAGGCCGACTCCGCGCATATCGCCGCGGACGTCTGGTCGAGCGCCGGCACGGCAGCCGCGCTCGTCATCATCGCCCTGACCGGATGGGTCGAGGTCGACTCCATCTTCGGCATCGCCATCTCGGCCTGGGTGGCGGCGACCGGCGGGCGTCTCGTCCTCAACGGCGTCCGCGTGTTGGTCGACGAGACCGTGTCGCAGGACGACCTCGACACCATCCGCGACACGCTGGAGAGCACCAAGCCCGCCGGCGTCATCAGCTATCACCGACTGCGCGCCCGCCGCTCTGGCGCCGTCCGCCACGTCGACGTCCACGTCGTCGTGGACGCGCAGATGACAGTCGCCGAGGCGCACGTCATCACCGACCGCATCGAGACGTCACTCGAGGAGCGGCTGCCGTCAGCCGACGTCGTCGTCCACGTGGAACCTGCCGGCTCGGAGCCCGAGCCGGACGCACTGGATTAACGGCCTAGAGCGCCCCTCCGGCAGCCGGCGGCGCCGTGCTGTCGACCCCACCCGTGGCCTTGGCGGCCTCACGCGTCAGGTAATCCTCGACCAGCAGCACGTTCGAGCCGGCGTGATCGATGATCTTCAGCAGATCGTTCATCGACGAGACCTCCTCGACCTGCTCCTTCAGGAACCACTGCATGAACTGCTCGGCCTGATAGTCGCTCTCGGCGCGGGCGGCATTCGCCAGCGCGGTGATCTGCTCCGTCACGCGCTTCTCCTGCGCGAGCGCCAACTCAACCGGCTCCTTGGCGTTCGCGAAGTCGGACTTCGGCTGCGCGACGCCCGGAAGCTCGGCCTTGCGATCCGTGTCCATCTGGAACTTGAGGAGCATCATCGCGTGGTTGCGCTCTTCGACCGCCTGGCGGTAGAAGAAGCCCGCGAGCTCTGGCAGCGTCTGCTGCTCGAACCACGCGGCAACCGCGATGTACTGCTGGGAGGCTGAGAACTCGTTGCCGACTTGGTCGGCAAGCAGGGAGGTGAAGTCAGTGGCCATGCCTTCACCCTAGTCGCGACGTGCGCAAACGGGCGTCGGCCGGATCACGGCCAGGGGCGGCGTGACCTCGATTGGCGATCGCTCAGGCGGGCTAGGCAGCCCAGTCAAGGGCGTCGCCCTCATCCACGTCGAACCACTGCCGCATCGGCACGACAAGGCCCTGATCGGTCGGCTCATCGACGCGCAGGTAGTCGTTCGGCAGGTAGTCCCGCAGCGGCATCGCGTCTTCAAGCTGCGCGTTGCGCTGGCGCAGCGCGAGATGCTCGGCGATGGCATCTGTCAGAACGGTCTGGTTGAAGTCCTCCGTCGACACGAGATCCTCCTTCTCGCGGTGCAACGAGACAAATGTATCTTGTGGCCCCCCGGACATCCGTCCGGTGTCACGACTAGGGGCCGGAGAGATGGGTACGCTGGCGCTATGAAGATCGTCGGCATCATCATCGGCGGACTGATCGCCCTCTTCGCCCTCCCCTTTCTCGCGATCGGGATCGGCATCGTCGGGTGGATCGGTGACGGGTCTGGTCTGAACATCCCCCTCAACGGCATGGACGCGCCCAAGAAGGTCGTGGCGATCGTCTCGCCCGAGTTCAGCGTCAAGGCCTCCGACATTCCGTCGCAGGTGCGCGATGCCTCGGTGACCTTCCACGTCACGCCCAAGGCGGGGGGTGCGCCCATCTTCGTCGGCGTCGCCCCCGCAAAGGACCTCAATCGCTACCTGCGCAACGTCACCATCGCGCACGTCTCGACACTCGATCAGGGCGCCAGCGGCACGGCACAGGCACCGAGCGCCACGGACGTCGCCTCCGGCGATGGCACGGAGGTGCAGCTCGTCGTCGAACCAGGCAAGCGCACCCGCGTCGCGCCGCCAACCGCAAAGCAGTTCTGGGTACGGCAAGCGGACAGCGCCACGGGTGACATCACCGTCACGCTCGCCGACCTCGAGGGCAAAGACGTCCGCGTGGTCGTCATGCGGAACGACGGGAAGCCGGGCTTGGCCGTCGATGCCTCGATGAGTTTTCACGCACCGATTCTCAAGACGATCGGCTGGTGGATTCTCGGCATCGGCCTCGTGATCGGCCTCGTCGGCATCGGCCTGATCATCTGGATGATCGTGCTGCTGGGACGGCCGAAACGGGTCGCTCCGGCTGCTGCTCCCACCGACAGCACGCCAACGGCATTCGTGACGGCCGACGATGATCGCCCGGCCGTCGACACTGCGCCAGCGCCTCCCGACGCACCAGCCAACGCCCCAGCCGACGCTCCAGCCGACGGCGGCACCACCTCGGACTGACGTTTTCGTCTACCCTCCCGATTGGCCGTGCTAGGCGGGGAGTTTGCGGTTCCCTCGACCGGCAATCCGCTTTAGCCGGGCACCAATCCCCTCTTTCGGGGGGAACAAGGAGTACGTGGCACCACCAAGAGCGTTGATGGTCAGGTCCCGCGCGATCGGCAACCTCGAACCGTGTCAGGGCCGGAAGGCAGCAGCACTCAGAGAATCCGCCGGTGCGCCGCGGTTCCGCCTGATCGGAGCGATCGGCCGGTGAAACGGGCAGACCGGTTCCCAACAACGGAGGGTGCACGGCCGCTACGTCTCCTCCGCGGGCCTCAGGTCCGCGGAGGTCGCGTGGCGCCCGCGACCGGCTGGTAGGCTCACGACGTGTCCGCGCTTTACCGCCAATACCGTCCGCAGGACCTCGCGCACGTCGTCGGTCAGCGCCACGTGGTGCAGACGCTGACGAACGCGATCGAACAGGGACGCGTACGCCACGCGTACCTCTTCGCCGGCCCTCGCGGTACCGGCAAGACGTCGTTGGCGAAGATCCTCGGCAAGTCGCTCAACTGCCAGGCCTTCGACGCGCCGACGACCACTCCGTGCCTGGAGTGCGAGTCGTGCCGCACGATTGCCGACGGGACGGCGCTCGACGTGCTCGAGCTCGATGCGGCCAGCAATCGCGGTATCGACGACGTCCGTGAGATCCGTGATCGCGTCAACCAGCAGCCCGTGCTCGGGCGCTACCGCGTCTACATCCTCGACGAGGCCCACTCGCTCACGACCGACGCCGCCAACGCGCTGCTGAAGACGCTCGAGGAGCCGCCGCCGCACGTGGTCTTCATTCTCTGCACCACGGAGCCCCACCGTCTGCCCGATACCGTGCGCGGCCGCTGCCAGTCGTTTGCCTTCCTGCGCCCCACGCCCGACGAGCTGCTCGAGGCGCTGCGCCGGATTGCCGACGCCGAGTCGATCGGTGCCGATGACGACTCGCTGCGCCTGATCGCGCGCCACGCCGGCGGCTCGTTCCGCGATGCGATCTCGTCGCTCGACCAGCTGTCATCTGCCAGCGGCGGCGCGATCGACGCGGCCTCCGCCCAGGCGATCCTCGGCGTCGTCGACGACGAGGTGCTCACGCAGCTGATCGACGCCGTCAACGCCGGTGATGCCCGCAGCGCGCTCGTGCTGCTCGATGACCTCGTCGAGGGCGGCCAGGATCTGAGCCGCCTGATCCGCGATCTGATCGATCGCCTCCGCGTCGTGCTGCTCACGCTCGAGCTCGGTGCGCCGCCCCGGAGCGCGATGCTTGGATCGACGGTCGAGGACGCCGTGAAACGGGCTGCAACGCAGATGACCGAAGGCGCGGCAATCGCACTGATCGACGGCCTGCTCGACGCGGAGAGCTCGCTGCGCAGCGGCGCCGATGCGCGCCTCGCACTCGAGATCCTGCTGATCAAGGCCGCGCGCCCCGCCGGCGACCGCACGCTCGACGGTGCGCTGCGCCGCATTGAGGCGCTGGAGGGAGGCGCGCCGGCACGCGCCGCCGCACCACTGCCGCCGGTTGAGGCACCCGCCGCCCCCGCGGCGTCGGTCGCACCTCCAGCACCGCCTGCTCCTCCTGCCGCACCGGCAGCGCCGCCTGTCGCACCACCGGCTGCTGCTGCGCCTCCGGACGAGGCGCCGCCGTGGGAGACACCGGCCTCGCCTCCTGCAGCACCACCGATCAGCGAGCCCGATTCGTTCCACGCCGACGACGAAGACGCGCCGCCGATGGCCGCACCGACACCTCCGCCGGTCGCTCCGGAGCCTGTTGCACCGCCCGTGCCGGTGGCCGAGGCGCCGCCCGCTCCGACCCCGCCGCCCGCTGCACCGCCGCGCGAGTCCGCCGGCGACCTCGACCTGCCTGCCGCCGAGCTGCGCGACGTCTGGGACGAGGCGCTGTCGCGCGTGTCGCCGAAGCTGCGCTCCATGCTGATGCCCGCCTCGCCGCTGCGCATCGAGCGCGGCGCGGTCGTCGTGGCCTTTCCCAGCGCCAGCCAGTTCCAGAAGAGCCAAGCCGATCGCGAGCAGAACCGGCACGAGCTCGCCGCCGCGCTGACGGCATCGCTGGGGGCCGAGGTGCGCGTGGTCCTCGAGACCGCCGACGACGGTGGGCCACCGCCGCCGATGGCCGCCCCGCCCGTCGAGACGCAACCCGCCGCACCCGTGGCTGAGCCCGCCCCCGAGGTCGACCTCAACGTCGTGCACTCGGAGGACTACGACGGCGAGCTCGACGACCCGCACACCCGCGAGGAGGAGTTCGTCCGCAACCTCGTGGAGACTCTGGACGCCAGCGAAGAGGAGATCGGATGAACCAGAAGGCGATGATGAAGCAGATCCAGCAGATGCAGGCGGCCATGGCCGCTGCGCAGGAAGAGCTGGCTGTCCTCGAGGTGACCGGCCAAGCCGGCAACGGCCTCGTCACCGCCACGTGCACCGCCGGTGGCGAATGGCGCGGGATCACGATCGACCCCAAGCTGCTCGATCCAGACGATCCGGACATGGTCCAGGACCTCGTGCTCGCCGCACTCAACGACGCGAAGAACCAGGCGGAGGCCGCACAGCAATCGCGGCTCGGCCCGCTGACGCAGGGCATCAACCTGCCGGGGTTCTAGCCGGCGTGCTGCCGCCATCTGCCGAGGCGCTCGTCCGCGAGTTGACGCGCCTGCCCGGCGTGGGGCGCCGCTCGGCTCAGCGCCTTGCCGTGCACCTGCTGCGTGTGCCCGAAGGGGACGCGCTCGCGCTCGCCACGGCTATCGAAGAGGCGCGAGCACGCATCCAGCCGTGCCCTGAATGCTTTGGCTTCGCCGAGGACGGGCTCTGTCCGATCTGCCGCGATACGCGCCGCGACGAGACGACCCTGTGCGTCGTCGAGGCGCCGCAAGATGTCGATCCGATCGAGCGCTCCGGTGCCTTCCGCGGGCGCTACCACGTGCTCGGTGGCGCACTCTCGCCGCTGGATGGCGTGGATCCCGAGGACCTGACGATCAGCCAGCTCGTGGCGCGCGTCGAGCGCGGTGGGATCGCCGAGGTGATCGTCGCGACGAACCCGACGATGACCGGCGAGGCGACGGCCGCCTATATCGCTGGGCTGCTGCGCGAGCGGACGCGCATCACACGCCTCGCCAGCGGTCTACCGGTTGGTGGTGACCTCGAGTTCGCCGACGAAGTCACGCTCGGCCGAGCGCTTGAGGGCCGGCGCTCGATCGACGCCTGAGTTGCGCCTGATCCGCCGGGCTCTGCGACCATGCGGAACGTTATGGCAGCACGCGCAGAACAGGATTTCGACACCGTCGTGATGAAGTTCGGCGGCTCGTCCGTCGCCGACGCCGAGAAGATCCAGAACGTCGCCAAGCGCATGGTCGCCATGCGCGAGCGCGGCAAGCGCGTCGTGGGCACCGTCTCGGCAATGGGCAAGACCACCGACGGCCTGATCGAGCTCGCCAACCAAGTCTCGAGCGAGCCGAACGGTCGCGAAATGGACATGCTGCTGTCGACGGGCGAGCGCATCTCGTGCGCCCTCGTCGCGATGGCGATCCACGACCTCGGCTACGAGGCCGTTTCGCTGACGGGCTCGCAGGCTGGCATCGAGACCGACGCTGCCCACACCAAGGCGAAGATCACGAAGATTCGTGCGGACCGTGTGGTCGAGGCGCTCGACGACGGCAAGATCGTCCTCGTCGCGGGCTTCCAAGGCGTGTCGCCCGAGACGAAGGACGTCACCACGCTCGGCCGTGGCGGCTCTGACGCCACGGCTGTCGCGCTAGCCGCTGCCCTAGGCGCTGCGTGCGAGATCTACTCCGATGTCGCCGGTGTCTTCAGCGCCGACCCGCGCATCGTCCCTGAGGCACGCAAGCAGGACCGCATCTCGTACGACGAGATGCTCGAGATGTCTGCTTCGGGGGCCAAGGTCCTGATGCTCCGCTCGGTGGAACTCGCTCGTAACCACGGCGTGCGTGTGCACGCCCGCTCGACCTTCTCAGACGAAGAGGGAACCTGGATTGGAGAAGAAGGCATGGAACAGGCGATCATCTCCGGTGTCACGCACAACGAGAAGGAGGTCGTGTTCACGTTGACCGGCATCCCCGATGTGCCGGGCGCCGCTGCGACGGTCTTTGACGCCGTCGCCAAGCACGGTGTGAACGTCGACACGATCCTGCAGAACGTCGTGCACGGCGTGGCCGAGTTGTCGTTCTCTGTCCCAACCGAGGACGTGCCCTCTGCCCGCGTCGCGATCGAGGACGCACAGGGCACGCTCGGCTCGATGCAGGTTGCGGAGGACCACAACCTCGGCAAGGTCAGTCTGATCGGCGCCGGCATGCGGTCGCATCCGGGTATCGCCGCGAAGATGTTTCGCACGCTGGCCGATCTGGACATCAACCTCCGCATGATCGCCACGTCGCCGATCAAGGTCTCGTGCATGGTCGCCAAGAGCGAGGTGCCGCGCGCGGTGCAGGCGCTCCACGCCGCGTTCGAGCTCGAGAAGGATCCGTCCGAGGAAGAGGCCGTGCGTGGCTAAGGTCGCCATCCTCGGTGCGACCGGCGCCGTTGGCCGCACGATGCTGCAGGTGCTCGAGGAGCGCTCGCTGCCGATCGACGAGCTCGTACTGCTTGCGTCTGAGCGCAGTGCCGGCTCGAAGGTGACGTTCAAGGGCGAGGAGCTGACGGTGCAGGCCGTCTCGGCCGAGGCCTTTGAGGGCGTCGATGTGGCGATCTTCTCTGCCGGTGCCACGCGTTCGCGCGAGTGGGCGCCGATCGCCGTCGCCGCGGGTGCCACGGTCGTCGACAACTCGTCGGCGTTCCGCATGCAGCCCGACGTACCGCTGGTCGTTGCGGACGTCAATCCGCACGCGATCCATTCGCACAGCGGGATCATCGCCAACCCGAACTGCTCCACCATGCAGCTGATGCCGATCCTCCGCCCTGTGCGCGACGCGGTTGGCCTCGAGCGCATCACCGTTGCGACGTATCAGGCCGTGTCCGGCACCGGCCAGTCTGCGATTGACGCACTCCGCGAGGAGGCCGCTGACGTCCTGGCCGGCAACGACGATCCCGAGGCGCGCCAGTATCCGAAGCCGATCGCCTTCGACGTCCTGCCGGTGGCGGGCTCGTTCTCGGGCGATCAGGGCTACACGGATGAGGAGCTCAAGCTCGTCCACGAGTCGCGCAAGATCCTCGAGCTGCCCGACCTGCGCGTCTCCGCGACGTGCACCCGCGTTCCCGTCATCAACGGCCACTCCGAGGCCGTCTGGCTGGAGACCCGCGAGCCGCTCTCCGCTGCCGCGTTCCGCGCCATGCTCGACGCCGAGGCCGGCGTCACGGTCCTCGACAACCCCGACACGATGACGTACCCGACGGCGCGTCAGGCCACGGGCCACGACGGCGTGCTGGTCGGCCGGATCCGCGAGGATCTTGGGTCGCCCAACGGGTTGGCGTGCTTTGTCGTGGCTGACAACCTCCGCAAGGGCGCCGCGTCGAACGCGGTCGACATCGCAGAACTCCTGCTCAACTCTCGCTAACGCTCGGGCGATGTCGACCGCGTTCGACGCGGCGCCCTTGCGGAGGTTGAGGGGAACTATCGGCCCAAACGCGCAGCGTTTGGGTAGCCGATCGTGAGCCACAATTTGCGGACGCAACAACACGGTCCGCGCGCAGCGCGGACTACAACTCCTCTCCGTCTTCAGAGCGGAGGAATGGTGCGTTGATCAAGCCCGACATCGCAGAACTCCTGCTCAACTCTCGCTAACGCTCGGGCGATGTCGACCGCGTTCGACGCGGCGCCCTTGCGGAGGTTGAGGGGAACTATCGGCCCAAACGCGCAGCGTTTGGGTAGCCGATCGTGAGCCACAATCAGCGCTCATTGAAATCCGGTCCGCGCGCAGCGCGGGCAACCCCTCCTCTCTGCCTCTCGAGCGGAGGAACCGTGCGCCGATCCACCCCGCGGCGTACGTGAGGAGTGCGCACTCTTCACGCCCGCCTCCGTACTCCCCCGCACCACCTCGCCCTCGAACTACTGAGCGAGCCCGCACCCCCAGCGCAACGCTCTCTCGTGCAGGCTGCCGGATGCTTTTCCGCCGCGCCGCGTGCGGTCCCGCCCGCGCAGCCTGCGTTCTCTCCTCTCTCAGGGAACCAGCCGCCCCACTCGGGGCGACTGGCCTGCGGCTACGACCGCGCTGGCACGCGCTTTGCGCGCCGCTCGGCAATCTCCTCACGCACGCGGTCGAGGAGCGACACCTCAGTGGCCGGGACGGTGATGAGTCCGCGCAGGTCGAGTCGCATCAGCGCCACCTCGCCTACCTCGCGGACGGGCGCGAAGCCGATCTCCTCAAGCTCGGCGCGTGGCAGCGGTACGAGGTGCGGTGCGTCGGGGCGCTCGATCGGCGTGGCGAAGGCCTCAAGCGCGATCAGCCCACGATCCCGCGTCTCGCCGGCGACGGCGAGCAACAGGCGCTGGACGACCCACGGCCCCGCCGAGGGATCGATCAGGGCGCACGTCACGAGCACGGCATCGCGCGACGGCGGTCCGGCCGGCAGGCGCCGCGCGTAGGCGAAGTCGGCGGAGGGCCCGTACTGCACGATGCCGACGGTGCGCTCGTCTTCGCGGTAGAGCATGCCCCACGCGCCGAAGCGCCCTTCGACGCCGGCAGCCCAGCGCTCTTTGTCGATCGTCCGCGTACCGCCTTGCCACCACGTACATGTGCGGCACGGCTCGGGCGCATCGTGGAGCGAGGCGCGGACGAGGGACGTGATCGCCATGCGGTGATCCTAGGCGGGAACGAGGCGGAGGATCGTGATCTCGGGGCGCGCGAAGTAGCGCACGGGCACAAACGTCGTGCCGACGCCGCGCGAGATGTGCATCGTCGCGTCGCCGCGGGTAAAGACCCCGTCGGTGTACGAGTGATTGATCTGCGACAGGCGGATGCGCCCCGATGGCCACGGAATGCAGACCTGGCCGCCATGAAGGTGGCCCGACAGCACGAGGTCACGACTGTCGGCGGGCAGCTCGTCGAAGAGGTCGGGATAGTGCGAGAGCACGACGTGCAGGTCGGCGTCGCTCTTGGGCCAAGGCGCAAGCAGCGGCTGTCCATAGGGCGGCAGCACCTGCGGCTTCTCCTGCTGGCGCGGCTCGATGCCGCTGATCGCGATGCGCGCACCTGCGTGCTCGAGCATGATCGTCTCGTCGCGCAGCAGCCTGACACCCACGGAGGCATAGTCGGGGACCGGGCCAGCCTTGGAGAACGGATCACGGACGTACCCGAGGTCATGGTTGCCAAGGATCGCGACCGTGCCAAGGGGGGCGTGAAAGCAGCTGAGCAGCTCGAGCAGTTCGTCGGCGCCCCGCGCGTGGCTCAACTGGTCGCCCGTGACAGCGATCAAGTCGGGCGCAGCCTCATCGAGGAGCTCGAGCGCGCGCCACGCAGCCATGCTGTTGACGCCGGGCGCCCCCAAGTGGAGATCCGAGACGTGGGCGATACGCAGGCCGTGTAGGCGCGGGTCGAGATCGAGAATCGGGATGTCGCGGTCGATACGCAACACCGCCATCGCCTCGAGCGCGCCGGCAGCGAGGCCAGCGACGGCGAGACCAATCAGGGGCAGCACGCGCACCCCCACAGCCTACCCGCCGCTGCCAGACTCCTTGCCGGGAAACGCCGCGGCAAATCCGCAGGCCGACCACAGGCCGCGACCATGCCGCTGTGCGCTGCGCACCTCGGCCGCAATCGCTGGCGCATCGTCCGTATTCGGCGCAATCGGCAGCTCGCGCGCAAACCCCGACAACGCCAGCGTGCGCGCGAGATCGCGTCCACTGATCGGGCCATCGGGCGGTACGACGCGCGCGAGCAGGCGGTCGTAGCGGTCGCGCTGCTCGATGGCGGGCGTCACCTCGACCGTACGGCCGAGCAACCAGGCGCGTGTGGCTGCCGCAGCCTGCTCACCGAAGCAGCCAGCCGGCTTGCCGGGATGCTCGATCTCTGGCGTATCCACGCCCACGATGCGTACCGGTCCCTCGTACCCCGCCATCCGCACGCGGATCGTGTCGCCATCGAGCACATCGAGCACAATTGCCGGCCCCGCAGCGATCGGGCCGCTACTGGAGACGACGGGCGCATCGTGCGGCACAGGGATCAGCCGCGCGACGATGATCGCGAGCAACAGCGCGACCACGATTACCAGCGGTGAGCGACGGGTCATGCCCGCAGGTTGCCGCAAGAGCCTCGCGCTAGGAGCGCGAGGAGTGTGCCGCGGGTGTCAACGGCGCGACCACATCGAAGTACGCGACGGCGTGCTTTCCGGTGCTTCCTGTCGCGCGCCAGTCGTACCACGCCGCAGTTACGACGGACAGACCGCCGGGCAGCAGGCGGAGCAACACGCCGGCCGTGCGGCGCTTGGCGATGCTCGCCACGATGTCGGTGCCGACCGCGGTGCCGAGTACGAGCGCAGCCTCCGGCGGAATCGAGCCCGACTGGAGCTCGGCGACCGAGATCTCGAGGTCCTTGACGCGAATGATGTCGCCGTCGATCTCGGCGGCACCAGCCGACAACCCGAGCACGAGCAGAATGTCGAGACGACGCAACTCAACCGCCTGAACGTCGAGTCCACGCAGATGGGCGAGCGCGAGGACCATGCGGGCCTCGGCGACCGTGCGCACCATCTGGTCGGCAACGGCAGCGGCAAGCTCGATGGCGGTGCCGGCGGCGGGAATCACGGCCGGGATGGCGCTGACCGCACCGCGCGCCGCGCCCTTCCAGGCCGCATCACGCACAACTTGGCGCTCGAGGGCGCGCTCGTCGAGTTCGTTCCGCACCACACGCGTGACATCAGCGCGCACGGCCGCACTACTGGCGAACTGTCCGACCGCGAAATCGATAGCCGTGAGCATGCCCCCGCCGATGCGCTCGATCAGCGGGTGGACGCCCAACTCGGCAAGGCCCGCGATGGCCTCGACCGAGGCGTTGCGCGACGACCCGCGCAGCATCGCGCCGGTGACACCGTTCTTGAGAAACGGTGCGAACTGGGAGGCGGCCGCATACGTCTTTGGGGACTGCGCCGCTTGAACCGCGGCGTTCATCCCACTCTGGAAGAGCTTTGTCTTCAGACCCATGTGGCCAAGCCTACCGGACGCCCGGAGGCCTGTGCCCTACGCCTGGGTACCGACGACCGACGGCACCTGCAGCTTGGCCTTGACCTCAGTGCTCAGGCGCGTGACGTGGCGCTTGAACTTGAGCTCGGACTCCTCGATGCCCGCTGCGGCACCCAAGAGCTGGGCGAGATGCAGAATCGGAATCTGGTAGTCGTTACCCGAGAAGGCACCGGCCTTGCGCTGCCAGGCGTCGAGCGACAGGTGGCAGAGCGGACACGGCGTGACGATCACGTCGGCGCCGGCCTCGGTGGCCTGCTGCAGCGGCTGGACGAGCTCACCGAGCGCAACGTCCTCGCGGGCGAGAACGATCGGGAAGCCGCAGCACTTGACTTTGGCGGGGTAATCGATCGGCTCGGCACCGCAGGCCTTAATGAGACGCTCGAGCGACTCAGGTCGATCCGAGTCCTCGAAGCCGAGAATCTTGGCAGGGCGCAGGATCTGGCAGCCATAGAACGGCGCGACCTTGAGGCCCTCGAGACTCTTGACCGCAATGCTCTTGAAACGGTCATAGCCCTCACCGGCCGACACCTCCCAGAGCAGGTGCCGGACGTCGACGCCACCCTGGTACGTCGCTGCACCAACCTGCTTGAGGTTGTCGTTGACGCGGTTGAGCACGTCCTTGTCCTCCTGCAGGGCCTTGTTGGCCTGGCGCAGGTTGAGGGTGCAGACATTGCAGATCGTGAGGATCGTCTCGCAGCCCATCTGCTCGGCCTGGCCGAGGATGCGCGCGGAGATGTGCAGGTAGTAGTCCGGCTTGGCCTCGTGGATATCGCCAGCACCACAACAGGTGACGCTGGGCATCTCAACGAGCTCGATTTCCAGCTTCTTGGCGATGGCCCGCGTTGAGGAGTCAAGCTCCTTCTGCGAGAGGCTGGCGAGGCAACCGGGGTAATAGGCGTAACGATCCTGCATGGTCAGTCTCCCAGAACGGCGTCGGGGTGCGTGGCGGTGGCGCGCCGCGGCTGTCCCTTCGCCTCTTTCTCAAGCAACTTCCAGAGTCGCTTGACCTCGTCATTGTCCTTCGCCTTATGCGGCGAGAGCGGATTCGGCACCTTGCCGGCACGGGCCAACTGCAGCGCGAACGGAATGTCCTTGATGGCGTTGACCGGGCCGATGGTCTTCGGTACGAGCTCGGTCTCGCGCAGGTACCCGCCCTTGAACGTCGAGTCGACGAACACCTTCGCGTGCTTGGCGCCCTCGTCGCGGGTGAAGCCCTCCTTGAAGGACTCGGCGCCGAGCTTCGCGATTGCGTCGCGCGGATCGACGTGCTTCGGGCAGCGCTGATTGCAGAAGTAGCAGCGGGTGCAGTCCCAGATGCCGTGCGCGCCGTTGAGATCGCGCAGGCGCTCGCGGGTGTCCTTGTCGCGGGCGTCACCGACAAAGCGGTAGGCCTTTGCGAGCGCGGCGGGCCCGAGGAAGTCGGGGTCCGATTCCATCGAGTTGCACTCGGAGACGCAGCAGCCACAGAGGATGCAGAGCGACTCCTTGTGGATCTGGTCACCGGCGGCGGGATCGACGCGCCACTCCTTCTCCGGCACGTCGGCGTCGCGCGTGTCGAGGTACGGCTTCACCGCACGGATCTTCTGCCAGAACGGCGCCATGTCGACCACGAGATCCTTGATGACAGGCAGGTTGCCCATCGGCGAGACCGTGATCGTATGGCCGGCGTCGACGAACTTCTTCATCGGCGTCTTGCACGCCAGCGCCGCACCACCGTCGACGCGCATGCCACACGAACCGCAGACCGCCATGCGGCAGGACTTGCGGTACGAGAGCGTGCCGTCGTGGGTGTCCTTGATCGCGTCGAGCGCGTCGAGGACCGACGCCGTCACCGGGATCGTCACCGTGAAGTTGTCAAAGCGCGACTTCTTGGTCTCCGGGTCGTAGCGGCGCACGCGGAGCGTGGCCTCCATCTTCTCGGTGTCGTACGCACCCTTGAGGGTGGTGAAGTGGGCGTTCTTGATCTCGGTCAACTCAGTAGCTCCGTGCCAGCGGCTGATGCTTGGTGATGGTGACGGGCTTGTAGTCCAGGCGGACTTCGCCGTTGTCGTTCCAGTTGAGCGTGTGCTTGAGCCAGTGATCGTCGTCGCGCTCGGTGAAGTCGAGGCGCGAGTGGGCGCCACGGCTCTCCTTGCGCGCGAGGGCGCTGGTGACGAGACAGTCGGCGCACTCGAGCAGCGAGTTGAGCTCGATCGCGGAGGTAAGGTCGGTGTTGAAGATCGAGCCGTGATCGTCGATCTTGAGCGTCTTGGCGCGCTCGCGCAACTCGACGACCTTGTCCTTGCACTCGGCGAGTGCCTCTTCGGTGCGGTAGACGCCAGCCTTGTCGTACATCGTCTTGGCCAGCTCCTCGCGGAGCACACCGGGGCGCTCACCCTCGGAGTTGCCGACGATCGCCGCGATACGACGATCCTCATCGGCCAGCACAGACGCCTCGATGCGCGCACCCGTGTCGCCCTGCTCCTTGACGCGCTCCGCCGCAGCCTGGCCGGCGCGGCGACCGAAGACGACGGTCTCCATCAGCGAGTTACCACCAAGGCGGTTGGCGCCATGGATCGAGACGCAGGCAACCTCGCCGGCGGCCCAGAGGCCCGGCACGATCGTCTCGCCCCACACGTCGCAGTCGACGCCACCCATCATGTAGTGGGCGCCCGGGCGGACCGGGAT
The DNA here is from genome assembly GCA_037133755.1 of Thermoleophilia bacterium. GTDB lineage: Bacteria > Actinomycetota > Thermoleophilia > Gaiellales > F1-60-MAGs149 > F1-60-MAGs149. Next base: position 45,051 of record JBAXNN010000014.1, on the reverse strand, counting down.
CGGCTGCTCGATCGGATCAACGCCGGCGTAGTCCATGGCGAGCTCGCGCGAGCCCGGCAGGCGGCTCTGCAGCTTCTTCCAGCCGAGGTGCGTGAGGTCGAGCATCACACAGCCGTCGACACCGCGGCCGTCGGCGATCTCCTTCCACTCCGCGCGGGACACGACGTCGCGGGAGGCAAGCTCCATCGCGTTCGGCGCGTCGCCGACCATGAAGCGGTCGCCATCCTTGTTGCGGAGGTACCCGCCCTCACCGCGGCAGCCCTCGGTGATGAGAACGCCGTTCGACTTGAGGGTCGTCGGGTGGAACTGCAGGAACTCCATGTCCTTCAGCGGCACGCCGGCATTCCAGGCGAGCGACATGCCGTCGCCCGTGCACGCGAACGCGTTGGTGGTGCCGTAGTACATGCGGCCGACGCCACCCGTCGCGAGAATCACGTGGTTCGCCTGGATCGCATGAAGACCGCCGCGCTGGGTGTCCCAGGCGATCACGCCGGCGCACTGGCCACCGTCGACGACGACCTGCGTGGCGAAGAACTCCTCGTACACCTTGATCTCGTGCTTGATGAGCTGCTCGTAGAGCACATGGATCAGGACGTGGCCGGTGATGTCGGCCGAGTAGATCGTGCGCGGGGCACCAGCAGCACCGAACGGGCGCTGCGCAAGCTTGCCGTCGGCGGAGCGGGTGAAGACCGCGCCCATGTGCTCCAGCTCGTAGATGTCGTTCGGTGCCTCTTCGGCGAAGACCTCGATCGCATCCTGGTCGCCCAGGTAATCCGAGCCCTTGACGGTGTCAAACGCGTGCGTGGCCGGCGAATCCTCCGTCGCGTTGCCAAGTGCAGCATTGATGCCGCCCTCTGCCGCGCCGGAGTGGGACCGGGTCGGGTGCAGCTTCGAGACGATGGCGACGTCGACGCCTGCTCGCTTCGCCTCGATCGCGGCGCGCATGCCCGCAAGGCCCGCACCCAGAACAATAACGTCGTGCCGAATCATGAAGAGCCTCCGAAAGCAGTGCACGGCAATGCCGCGCGTGTAGGCAGAGTACGTGCGGTGGCGGATGCCCGCAAGCACGTGACAGGCGTCACGATGAGGAAATTTCCCGCCATTGTTCATTCCTTCGCGCCGAAACGCGATGTAGCGGAGTCGCACGGCTAGCCTTGCCGCATGGTGGGACAGGTAATCCGCGAGGCGTTCGGCCTCTATCGACGTCTGTTCAAGTCGCTGGTCGTGGTCTCGTTCCTGATTTTTCTGCCGTTCACGGTCGCCATGCTGGCCCTGCAGCTAGCGGTGCCCGACACCACGAGCACGCAGCAAAGCCTCGCGATCATCGATGCGGTCGGCTCGCTCCTCCTGTTCGCGCCACTCGCCTCGATCGTGATCATCCGCTGTGCGATCTCAACCGAGCAGACTGGCGACGCGAGCGCGCGACGTGAATTCGGATTGGCGTTTGGCCTGCTCGTCCCGTATGTCATCACCCAGCTGTTGGTGCTGGTGGTGATCGTTGCCCTGCCGGGCCTGCTGATCGTCGCGGGCTACGCCACCGGTTCGCCGACGATCATCACGATGGGCGTCGGCGTGATGCTCGGCTCGGCGCTGCTCAACGGGGTGCGACTGACGGTCGCCACCGTCGCGGTCGTCACCGGCGATGCGCGCTACGCCCCCGCACTGCGACGCTCGGCTGGACTCACGCGCGGGAACTGGCTGCGGACCCTCGGCGTGCTCGTCGCGCTGACCCTGATTGCCCTCGTGATCGCCATCACCGTGTCGTCGATTGGACTCGCCTTCCCGAGCGGCCCGGCGCAGGATGTCGGCACCTCGATCTTCGGCCTGATCGGCAACGCGCTGACGGTGCCGATCGTCGCCCTCGGGTCCTATCGCCTGTATCGCGTCCTCGAGGCTCACGCCTCGGCGCGGCGCGCGGCCTGAGCCTGCGCCTTCAGGAGCGCGTCGGCTTCGATCACATGGCCGTGGAGTTCCTCGCGCGGCAAGGCGAGTGCGAGCTCCAGCGCCTCGGCCACGACGGCCGGCGCCTTGCCGATGCCGCGCTCATGCCAGCGACGGAACTGCTCCACCTGCGGAAACCGCTCGGCGTCGACCTCACGGAGACCGGCCTGCATGGCCGTGTCGGTGAGTCCAGGCACAAACGAGAATGCCGTGAGCGCATCGCCCGCCTCCTCCGCGAGGTAGCGCACGTACGCGTCGAGGCCGGCCTTCGCCGCACCGTAGGCCGCCCAGCCCGGGAAGACGCGCGTCGCACTCGAGGCCGACACGGCAACGAAGGTGCCACGCCCCGCCGCGAGCATCGCCGGGACCGTTGCTGCTGCGAGATTGGCGGTGCCCGTGACCGTCACGGCGAGGGTGTCGTCGAGCTCGCCTGCGGGCAGCAGCCACGGCCGATCGATCGGCCCGAGCGTGCCGGCCGCGGCCACGACGAGGGACGGTGCGCCAAAGCGAGCGATCGCTGCGGCCGCACCTTCGGCCACTGCGGCCTGGTCACGCACGTCGGCAACGGCGACCTCGACCCGTTCCGGCGCGAGCGCGGTGATCGTCGCAAGGTCGTCGGCGGAGCGCGCGATGCCGCCGACCGCGAAGCCACGGTCGAGGGCGCGCTCGGCGATCGCACGGCCAATGCCGCGCGATGCGCCCGTGAGGATCAGCAGCGGAGTCATGCCCGACACATCGCAGCGGGACCGTCGGCAGCCGCAGCCCGTCGGATACCCTGCGGGACATGTCGACTCCGCTCGGCGCCGCTCGCCGCCTCGTCGCCGACGGCCACCGCCCCACGCTCCTCCTGAGCGCGCACCGCACGCCCTTCGGGACGCGCTCGCTGCTGGCCGTGGCACCGGACGCGACGATTCAGCTGGAGACCGGCGCAGGGCTGCCTGCGATCCCACCCCGCTTCGTCCACGAGGCACACGGCGAGGGCGTCTGGATCGGCGCGATCGCCTACGACGCCGGCCTCGACCTCCTCGGTATCGCCGCACACCACCCTCCGCGCGATCCGGCAATGCTCGCGCACTACCACAAGACCTACGCCGTCCATCACGAGGCCACCCGCACCTGGGAGGTGCTCGGGCCCGAGGGGCCGGCGCGCAACGTGCTGACCGCCGCGATCGAGGCCGATGACCTCCCCGCCACGCTCGAAGAACTCGCCGACCGCACCGCGACGTCGGGCCTGTCGCGCGCACAGTTCGCGGAACGTGCCCGTGAGGTGCAGCGACTGATCAGCGCCGGTGAGGCCTTCGAGATCAACCTCGCCCATGTCGTGCGCGTGCCGTGGCAGAACGGCGGCTGGGATCTCTTCGAGCGCCTCGTCGCCGCGGCACCCGCCGACCACGCCGCGTACCTCGCAGGCAACGGCGTCGAGATCGCGAGCGTCTCGCCCGAGGTGTTCCTGCACGTGCGCGATGGGCACGCAGAGACGCGACCGATCAAAGGCACCCGCCGCCGTGGCGCGACACCCGCCGAGGACGACGCACTCGCAGCCGAGCTGGCCGCGTCGGAGAAGGACCGCGCCGAGAACGTGATGATCGTCGATCTCCTGCGCAACGACCTGACGGCCACCGCGGAGCCGGGCTCCGTCCGCGTGACCGCCCTGTGCGAGCTCGAGCGCACCGAGAACGTCATGCACCTCGTCAGCGCCGTCGAGGCAACCGTGCGCGAGGACGTGCGCCTGCCCGACGTGCTCGTGTCGTGCTTCCCCGGCGGCTCCATCACCGGTGCGCCGAAGCGTCGGGCGATGGAACTGATCGACCGCCTCGAGGCCGACGCACGCGGCTTCTACTGCGGCACGGTCTTCGCCTACGAACCCGCGCGCCGCGCGCTGACCGCCAGCATCGCGATCCGCACCGCGACCGTCGCCGACGGCGAGGCACGCTACGGCGCAGGCGGTGCGGTCACGCTGCTGTCCGACCCCGCCGAGGAGGCCGAGGAGACGCTGGTCAAGGCACGTCCGTTCCTCACCGCAACGCACGCGACCCTCGCAGGGTGGGAGTCGTGATCGCGATCTTCGAGACCGTACTGGTCGACGACGGGCGAATCCGCCTGCGCGAGCGTCACCTCGACCGGCTTGCACGATCCGGCGCCTCGGCCGACCAGATCGCGGCGGTCGACGCGTGCTTCGACGAGGCGCTGCTGCTGACCGACCCGCCGTTCGTGCTGCGCGTCAACGTCGACGATGAGGGCGTGCGGCCGGCCACGCGCCCGCCGCGGCCAGCGACACCCGTCGACCTGCTGCTCGATCGCTCCTACGACCCCGACCTCGAGACGCGCCTCCTCAAGGCCGCCGATCGGGCCTGGGCCGACACCGCCGAAGCCGCGGCAGGCGGTGAGGCCCTGCTTGTCTCCCCTACGGGCCTGATCGGTGAGACCACCCGTGCCAGCGTGCTGCTGCACGACGCCGACGGGGGGTTCTCGACACCTGCACTCCGCGGCATCCTGCCGGGCGTCACGCGCGCCTGGGCGCTGGAGCACCTCGGCGCAACGGAGCGCGAGGTGCACCTCGACGAGCTCGGTGCCGTCCAGGGTGCGGTGCTCCTGACGGCCGGGCGCGGCGTCGTGCCGATCGCGAGCGTCGAGAGCATCCCGCTGCCACAGTCGGCAGCGCTGCACGAGCTCGCTGAGGCCTGGAGGGGATTGCCGTGATCGTGATCCTCGACAACCGCGACTCGTTCGTCCTCAACATCCAGCACCGTCTGGCCGAACTCGGCGTGCCGGCGCGCGTCGTGCCGTCGCACAGCACGCGGCTCGACGAGATCGCGGCACTCATGCCGACGGGCCTGATCGTCTCACCGGGCCCACAGGGGCCCGACGAAGCAGGTATCTCGACGGCCGCCATCCGCACCTTCGGACGCGACATCCCCGTCCTCGGCATCTGCCTCGGCCACCAGTGCATCGCCGTGGCCTTCGGCGTGCACGTCGGCCCGAATGACAACGCCATGCACGGGCGCGCCTCGCAGGTGGAACACGACGGCGCGGGACTCCTCGCCGGCGTCCCCTCGCCGTTCGACGCCGGGCGCTACCACGCGCTGGCAGCAGACGAACCGCCCGCCGACGGCGACCTGATCGTCTCCGCGCGCCTGCCCGATGGGCTGATCATGGGGCTGCGCCACCGCACCCTGCCGATCGAAGGCGTGCAGTTCCACCCCGAGAGCGTGCTGACGCCGCAGGGCTTTCGCATCCTCGCGAACCTCGCGCGTCAAGCGGGCCACGCGATCGACGACGCGCAGGTACAGGCGCTCGTCGCCGACGCCGAGCGGCTCGGCTGATCAGTCCTTGTAGAGCGCGAGCAGCGTCAGCAGTTCGTAGACGACGTTGGCCGCCATCAGGGCGGTGTGCTGCCCGGCACTGTCGTACTGCGGCGCCACTTCCACGACGTCGGCACCGACGAGGTTGACGCCGCGGAGCGCACGCACGAGGTCGAGTGCCTGCTCGCCCGAGGGGCCCCCGATCTCCGGCGTACCCGTGCCCGGGCAGAGGCCCGGATCGACGAAGTCGATATCGAACGAGAGAAACACCGGCGCATCGCCGACGCGAGCGCGCACGTGCTCGCCGAACTGCTCGGCAGTCCAGCGCCGCAGCTCGAGCCACGGCACCAACTCGATTCCGAGCTCCGCCGCCACCTCATAATCCTCCGGGCCGTAGAGCGAGCCGCGCTGGCCACCCTGGAACGACTTGGAGGGGTCGATCAACCCCTCCTCGATCGCGCGCTTCGCGAACGTGCCGTGGTTGTACGGCTTGTCGTTGTACGAGTCCCAGAGGTCGTGATGGGCGTCGACCTGCACGTAGGCGACCGGGCCGTGCTTCTTGGCGACGGCGCGCAGCTCGGCGAGGGCGACCGAGTGGTCGCCGCCCAGGCCGATCGGCACCGCGCCGCGGTCGATGATGCCCGTTGCGTACGCCTCGATGCGCGTGAGCGTCTCCTCGATGTACCCGGGAACCGTCGGCGCGTCGCCCGCATCGACGCACGACAGGTGGCCGAAGACCATCTGGTTCTGCGCCGGGTTGTACGGGCGCAGCAGCGCCGAAGCCGAGCGGATCGCCTCCGGCCCGAAGCGCGACCCCGAGCGGAAGGACGTACCCCCGTCCCATGGCATCCCGAAGATCGCCGCATCGGCGCCGTCGATCCCGGGCACGTGCGGCAGGCGGGCGAAGGTGCGGATCCCGGTGAAGCGGGGTGCCGCGAGGGCATCGGTCGGCTCATGCATGCGCGCAACTCTACGCGGTCGGCGGACGACTGTCGCCCCGTATGATCAGACGGACGCGCCATCCCGCTGCGGACGGCGAAGTACTCCTTACATGGCCGTCCCCTCCCCCTCCTGCTGATGACCCGCGCGCTGCGATCCATCCTGATCCTTGCGCTCGTCGCGGCGATCGCGCTCGGCGCAGTCGCGCTGTGGGCGCTGCAGGCCCAGAGCAGCGACTTCGCCTTTGTTCCACGGGCCGCGCAGCCGACGCTCGGCGCCGTCAAGCTGCAGGGCGAGAAGCCGCCGGCGGCCAACGCCGGCCGCCTGTACTTCACCACCGTCGGCGTGCGCCACGCGACCGTCTGGGAGTCGTGGTTCGGCGTCGGTGATGGCGGGCAGCTGGTTCCCGAGCACGCCGTCCAACCGCCCGGTGAGAGCGACGAGGAGCGTGCGCGACTCGACACCGAGGCGATGGGTTCGTCGCAGGACGCAGCCGAGGTCGTCGGCCTGCGCGCACTCGGCTACGACGTCACGGTGAAGCCCAGTGGCGTGCAGATCGCGGCCATCGACCCGGGTGCACCGATCGCGAAGGATGGCGGGGAGCTCGGCGATCTGATTCTGCAGGCCCAGACAACGCGCGTCACCACGATCGACTCTCTCCGCGCCGTACTCACCACCGTGGGCGTCAAGCACCGCGTGTCCTTGGGACTGCACCGGGACGGCAGGATGCTGACCATCGACACCGAGACGATCGCCGGCCGCGACGGCAAGCCGATCCTCGGCATCATGCCGACGCAGGCCAACACGATCTCATCGCCTCGCAAGGTGACGTATTCGGTCGAGGGCGTCGGCGGGCCATCCGCCGGGCTCGCCTTCGCGCTGCAGATCTACAGCGCCGGCAAGGATTACGCAAACCTTCATGGCCTGCGCGTCGCGGCCACCGGCACCCTCTCCATGACCGGGACCGTGGGTGCAATCGGTGGCGTCGGTGAGAAGGCGATCGGCGCCCGCCGTGCCGGGGCCGAGGTCTTCCTGGTGCCCACCGATAACGCCGCCGAGGCGCGCGCAGCGCACGTTACGGGCCTTCGGATCGTGCCGGTGGGCAACTTCACCGATGCGCTACGGGCGCTCGCGGCAAGCCCGCAGCCCTGATCCGAAAAGTTCCGAAATTGCGGGGAAAACGCCCGTCAGACGCTTGCCCAAACCTTCACCTGTTCGTAGTCTCTCCTTGTCGCCGGAGGAGGGCTTCGTCGACACCCACAGCGTTCCCTCGGAGGAAGCCACCTCGGTGTCTGCACGTGCCTGCAATCAATGCTATTTCCACGTGCATGATCTGTGCGCGCTGGCCCGCACGGAGCCCTGCGCGACGTTCAGGCCCGCGCAACGCAAGGGCCTTGTCCCGCCGCCGCAGGCGCAGTTGATCGAGCGCCCCGCCGCACAGCCCGTCCTTGCCGCGCGCGCATCCTGACGCCCGGTAGGCTCCCTCCATGAGCCAGCCCCAGCCCAACCAGAAGAGCGAACGCAAGCCGTACATCCTGCTCGTCGTCGTGGCCGTCGTGCTGGTCTACCTGCTGGCCTTTGCGCTCCTCAACACGCAGAAGGTCCACGTGTCGTTCGTCGCCTTTGCCACCGACACCGCGCTGATCTGGGTGATGATCGCGTGTGCACTCCTCGGGCTCGTGCTGGGCATCCTCGGCACGTTCCTACTGCTGCATCGACGCCACCGCTGACGGTGGTGAACCAGGTTCCTCACGGGGTCTGACCCCGGGAGGACGTCGTGACCCGAGGGGGAACGCAGGGCGACCGCAGCGCACTGCAATTTCCTCATCCGGCTATGATTTCTGCATGAGCGAGAGCCACACCACCGAAAAGCGCAAGCGCAGCATCAAGCCGTACATCACGCTGGGTGTCATGACCATCGTGTTCATCTGCCTGATGGCCTTCACGCTCGCCAACACGCAGGACGTCCACGTCTCGTTCGTCTTCGCCGAAACCGATACGTCGCTGATCGTCGTGATGCTCGTCAGCGCCGGGCTCGGCCTCGTGCTCGGCATCCTTGGCTCGGCGCTGGGGCGGCACCGCCGCCACCGCCATCACAAGAACAAGGGATGACGTCGTACGCCTGGCTCAGATGAGCTGAGCCAGGCGGCTGATGCCCTCATCCATCTCCTCGGGCTTGACCGCGGAGAAGGCGAGGCGCAGATGGTCCTTGCCAGAGCCGTCGACGAAGAAGTCGCTGCCCTTGACGAACGGCACGCCGGCCTCGGTGGCCTTCGGCAGCAGCGCGTCGCAGTCGACGCCGTCGAGCTTGCCCCAGAGGAAGTAGCCGCCCTCCGGCGCACGGAACTCGAAGCGATCGCCGAGGTGCGCGTCGAGCGCCGTGACGAGCGCGTTCTTGCGCGTCTCGAGCTGCGGGCGGACACGAGCCAGGCCCTTGTCGAAGTCGCCGGCGTTGCAGTACTCGGCCACAGCGGCGTGCGCGAAGTGCACCGCACCGATGTAGGTCTGGTTGGCGATGTAGGCCATCTGCTTGCGCAGCTCCTCGGGGAGCAGCAGCGCGCCGGCACGGATACCGGGAGCGATCGTCTTCGTGAAGGACGTCGAGTAGATCACGCGGCCGGCCGTATCGAGATCGACCATGCGCGGGACGTCCTCGCCCGAGAAGCGCAGATCGCCGTACGGGTCGTCTTCGAAGATCCAGAAGCCGTGCTCGGCAGCCAGATCGACGAGACGCTGGCGGACGGCAAGCGTGGTCACGTTGCCGGCCGGGTTTTGGAAGTTCGGGATGATGTAGACCAGCCCGGGCGCCTTGCCGGCCTTGATCGCGGCCTCGAGGGCATCGACGTCGATGCCGTCCTCAAGCAGCGGATACGCGTCGACCGTGGCGCCGAAGCGCTTCAGCGTGAGGATCGTGCGGTCATACGTCGGGGCCTCGACGGCGGCGCGGCCGCCGGAGCCGGCGAACAGGACCTCGGCGAGGAACGCAAAGGCCTGCAGCGAGCCGTTCGTGACGAACACGCCAGCCGGGTCGTAGCCCCAGCGCTGACCGACCCACTCGCGCAGCGGCATGTAGCCCATCGGATCGCCGTAGAGCAGCATGCCCGTGGCGTCCTTCTCCATGGCACGGGCAATGGCGCCCTTGAGCTCGTCAACGGGAAGCAGATCTGCGGACGGAACGCCGCGTGCGAAGGAGATGGTGGCCATGCCCGCAGTCTACGAAGGCGCGCGCCGACGTGCGACGGCGGAAATCAGCCCTTGGTGACGAGGTCGGCCATCAGCTGCGCCGCCTCGGTCGGATTCGTCCCGACGCGGACGCCCTTGGCCTCGAGCGCCTCCTTCTTGGCGGCCGCCGTGCCCGCCGAGCCGGAGATGATCGCACCCGCGTGGCCCATCGTCTTGCCAGGAGGCGCCTCGAAGCCCGCGATGTACGCGACGACGGGCTTGGTGATGCGCTCGGCGATCACCTCGGCCGCCTTCTCCTCCTCGTTGCCGCCGATCTCGCCGACCATCACGATGTACTCGGTCTGGTCGTCGGCCTGGAACATGTCGAGGCCGTCGATGAACGACGTGCCGACGATCGGATCGCCACCGAGGCCGATGATGGTGGAGTTGCCGAGGCCCTTGGCCGCCAGCTCGCCACCGATCTGGTACGTGAGCGTGCCGGAGCGCGACATCAGGCCAATCGGACCCTGCTTGAAGACCTCGGCGGGGATGATGCCGACGTTGGCGATACCGGGCGAGAGCGCGCCAGGGCAGTTCGGCCCCAGCAGGCGAATGCCGCGCGGGCGGATGTAGTGGTAGACCTCGAGCATCTCGTGGGCGGGGATACCCTCAGTGATGCAGATGATCTGCTCGACACCGGCCTCGGCGGCCTCGAGGATCGCCTCGGCTGCGAACCGCGGCGGGACGAGGATGAGCGACGTGTTGGCACCCTGCTCGGCGACGGCATCGGCGACGGAGTCGAAGACCGGAATGCCCTCGACGTCCTGGCCAGCGCGGCCGGGCGTGACGCCGGCGACGACGTTGGTGCCGTAGTCGCGATTGCGCAGTGCGTGGAACGTGCCCTCACGACCGGTGATGCCCTGCACGACCAGGCGCGTGTCCTTGGTGGCGATGATGGGCATGACTAGCTCGCTTCCTTTGCGAGGCGAACGGCAGTGGCCGCGGCCTCGAGCATGGTCTTCTCCACGGTGATCTCCGGGCGCGCCGCCTCGGCGAGGAGCGCGCGTCCCTCCTCGGCGTTGGTGCCGTCGAGGCGCACGACGATCGGCGCGGTGATCTCAGTGGCATCCAGCGCGCCGAGCAGGCCCTTGGCGACTTCGTCGCAGCGCGTGATGCCGCCGAAGATGTTGAACAGGACGCTGTTGACCTTGTCGTTGCTCAAGACGATCTCGAGCGCCGTCGTGATCTTCTCCGCGCTGGCACCACCGCCGACGTCGAGGAAGTTCGCCGGACGACCGCCAGCCTGAGCGATCACGTCGACGGTGCTCATCACGAGCCCGGCGCCGTTGCCGAGGATGCCGACGTCGCCGTCGAGCTTCACGTAGGCGAGATGGTGCTCGCGCGCCGCCTGCTCCTGCGGATCCATCGCCGCGAGATCGCGCATGGCCTCAATGTCCGGGTGGCGGAAGAGCGCGTTGTCGTCGATCGTCACCTTGGCGTCCGCCGCGAGGAACGAACCGTCCTCGAGCAGGACGAGCGGGTTGACCTCGACGAGCATGGCGTCGTCCTGCTCGAAGACGCCGTACAGCGCGGCGAGCAGCGGTGCGAGGGCCTTGCGCTCGTCAACCGGGATACCGGCCTCGCTCATCAGCTGCACGCCATGGAAGCCGCGGTACCCGAGCGCCGGATCGACGTGCAACCGGGCGAGCTTGTCGGGATGATTCGCAGCGACGTCCTCGACGTCCATGCCGCCCATCGTCGTGAGCATCAGCAGCGGCATCTTCGCCGAGCGGTCGAACGTGACCGAGAAGTAGTACTCCTTCGCGATCGCAACACCCGCCTCGACGTACAGTCGTCGCGTGATGTGGCCCTTGATGTCGAGGCCGAGAATCGCCTCGGCAGCCTCGGCCGCCGCGGCAGGATCCTTGACGACCTTGACGCCGCCAGCCTTGCCGCGGCCACCGACGAGCACCTGACTCTTGACGACGACGGTGCCACCGAGTTCCTCGGCCGCGGCACGCGCCTCATCGACGGTGTAGGCGACGCGTCCTGCGGCGACCGGAATGCCCGCCTTCGCGAACAGCTCCTTGCCCTGGTGCTCGTAGAGATCCATGGAGCCTGCTCCTCGTTACATCTTCTGGTATTCGGGGCCGCTGCCGCCCTCGGGCGGGGTGAAACGGCCACCCTTGGCGGTGATCGCACCGCACTGGACGCAGTTCGACGGATCCATGTGCACACGCACGAGTCCGTCGCCGGAGTCGGAGCCCTCGACGACCTCGTACACCTGAGCGGGACACATGTTGACCCACGCATCGGCAAGGACCTTCGGCACCCGCGGCTGATGAATGCGCAGGTGGTTCGGCTGGTCGTCACGGGTCTTGTTGCCCGACAGAAACACGCTCGACAGCTTGTCGAAGGTGTACTGGCCGTCGGGCTCCGTGTAGACGCTCTTGAGGTTCTCGACCTCATGGTGGCTGTCTTCGGAGAATGCCGTCGCGCCGAACGGGAAGCGCCCCTTGGTGAGCGTGATCAACGGCGCAACCGCACCACCGCCGACCAGACCGCGCTGGAACTGCTGGCGCGAGTTGCGCACCTCCCACAGGTCCTTGCCGATCTTGCCCGTGCGCACCGCCGAGTCGTACGCGGCCAGCGCACCCGGCTGGGTGACGTCATGGCCGGCCCTCAGCGCTGCGTGAATCGCCTGTGCGGCGAGGATGCCCGACTGGATCGCGTAGTGCACGCCCTTGAGGCGCGGCACGTTGACGAAACCGGCCGAGTCGCCAACGAACAGCGCGCCCGGCAGCGCCAGCTGGTCGGGGATCGCGTAGTAGCCGCCCTCGGGGATGATCTTCGCGCCCCACTCGACGCGCTCGCCACCTTCGAGGATCTTCTTGATAAGCGGGTGGAGCTTCAGCTCCTGTAGCAGGTCGTGGACGCTGAGGGTGGAGTCGGCCCAGTCGAGGCCGACGACCATGCCCATCGAGACGTGCTCGGGACCCATCGGATAGAGCCAGGAGCCGCCAAACTCGCGGTAGCGCGCAGCGCCACGGAGTGGCCAACCGAGCGTGTGGATGATGCGGTCGAGGCTCTTGGGGACGTTCCACAGCTCCTTCACGCCAAGGGCGTAGACCTGTGGGAACGGACTCGACACGTTGAACGCCGCCAGCGCGGCCTCGCGCAGCTTGCCCTGCGCGCCCTCGGCGAGCACGGTCACCTGTGCGTGCACTTCGGTCGCGGGTGCGGCGCCAGGCTTCTCGTTGCCTTCCTTATCGAGGCCCTTCACGCCGGTGCGGATACCACGCACCGCGCCGTTCTCGACGAGCAGCGTCTGCGCATCGGTCTCCGGCAGCACGTAGGCGCCGAGCGCCTCAGCCTGCTCGGCGAGGAACTTGTTGAGCGTGGCCAGCGAGATTGCGTGATTGCCGTGGTTCTGAAACTCCGGCGGCGTCGGCAACTTGATCGCGCGCTTGCGCGACGTCATGAAGTAGACCGACTCCTTGTTGACCGCGCCATACGTGGGCAGCTGGTCGTCGGTGAGATCCGGGAAGAGCTCGCGCAGCGGCTGCGGGTTCATCATCGCGCCGGACAGCGAGTGGCTGCCGATGGACTTGCCCTTCTCGATCACGACGATCGGCACCTCGCCGAGCTGCTCGAGGATCTCGGGATCGTCGGCCAAGAGCTGGCCGAGCTTGACGGCACAGGCAAGACCGGCCGCACCGCCGCCGACAATGCAGACCCCGGTGGGGATCTGGAGGTCGATCGGCGCGTTCGGTACGTCTACAGCGGCCGCAGGGTCATACGGTGGCGGGAAATCACTGGGGAGCGTAGGCATCCCCGGCACGATAGCGCGGGCGGTTCGATGCGGGCGCGCGGATGCTCCGAAGGGGTCAGACCCTTTTGGAGCATGCGGACGCGCCGCTCTCCCGTGGTCGAGGATGCATGCGCCAAAAGGGTCTGACCCCTTTGGAGCATCCTCACATAGCGTCGAGCACGCCGTCCATCGTCACGCGGTGGTGCTCCCACATGCGGGCACTGGCGAGCTCGCCGTCACGTGCCGCGAGCGCCTCGACGATGCCGGGATGCGCGTCGCCGTCGAGCAGGAGCGGCAGCTTGACCCCGGACAGCGCGTAGGCGGCCGAGTAGAGCTCGGCACGACGCTGGCTGATCAGGGAGACGAGATCGCGATTGCCGGACGCCGCGGCGATCATCAGGTGGAAGCGATTATTGAGGACGCCCACTTCGTCAGGGCTATGCGGCTGCGCCATCTCTGCCGTCAGCTCCGCGAGGATCTCGATCTCCTCCTCGGTGATCAAGGCGGCGGCCAGCCGGGCGGCCTGTGCCTCCATGCCGCCGAGAATCTCGGCCTGCTGGCGGAGGTGCGTCGGATCCGTCGAGATGACGCCGGACAGGATCGCCTTGTCGCTCGACGCCACGAACGAACCACCGAGGCGGCCGCGGTGCGTCTCGAGCAGGCCATCGGCACGCAGCTCGCTCAACGCGGCACGCACGGTCATCACACCGACGCCGATGCGCTTGGCCAGTTCGGTCTCGGCGGGCAGGCGGTCACCGTCGCGCAAGACGCCGAGTACGATCGCCTGGCGGATGCGCCGCGCGACCTCATCGACCGCCGTCGGCGTGTCGATCGGCTGGAAAACAGCATCGCGCACGAACATCGGTTCGTCGTCCCAGACAGTTGTGTCGTTCTGCGCCATTGCGCCGGACTATAGGGAACCTCGACGTCAGAAAGCGAATGTACAAGCGGGGACGGTGGTATGCATCACGCCACAGATGGGCGCGCTCCGTGCCGCCTTACGCCCCTTCGAGCTCGATCAGCGTCTGCCCGGCCTGCACGCCCTGGCCCGTCTGCACGTGCACCGCGGCGACGGTACCAGCGTGCAGCGACTGCACCTCATTCTCCATCTTCATCGCCTCGACGACGGCCACGACCTGCCCCGCCTCGACCGTGTCGCCCTCGGCGACCTCGAGCTGCAGCACCGTGCCCTGCATCGGCGAGACGATCGCACCCTCGGCCGCCGCTCCGGCACCGCCGGACATGCGGGCGCGGATGCGCTCACGCGCCTCCTCAGCACCGGCAGCGGCAGGCAGGCGAAGTACGACGTCGTAGCGGCGCCCCTCGACCTCGACCGGCACGTGCCGCGGAATCGTGACGCCGCCGGCAGCCGCAGGTGCAGCGGTGACAGGCTCGTCCGCGAGCGCGGCGCAGGCATCGGCCCACGCGCCCTCGACGAGGCCTGCACAGGTCTGGCCCTCGGCGAATTCCGGCGCGCGCATGACGATGCGATGCATCGGCAACAGCGTCTTCGGGCCGACGATCTCGTACTCGTCGAGCGCACGGCGCATGCGGGCGATCGCGCGCTCACGCGAGGTATCCCACACGAGCAGCTTCGCGACCATCGGGTCGTAGCGATCGTTGATCTCGCCACCCTCTTCCACGCCCGACTCGACGCGGATGCCCGGGCCGCTCGGCGGCCGGTGGCGGAGTAGCTTGCCCGGCGACGGCGTAAAGCCATTGCCCGGATCCTCGGCGTTGACGCGGCACTCGATCGCGTGCCCACGCATGACGATGTCGTCCTGCGTGTACGAGAGCGGATTGCCCGCGGCCACGAGGATCTGCTCGCGCACGATGTCGACGCCCGTCACCAACTCGGTGACCGGATGCTCGACCTGCACGCGGGTGTTCATCTCGAGGAAGTAGAAGTCGCCATGGCGGTCGAGCAGGCACTCGACGGTGCCCGCACCGACGTAGTCGACGGCCTTGGCGGCGTTGACGGCCATCGCACCCATGCGGGCCCGCAGATCCTCATCGACGGCCGGCGACGGCGCCTCCTCGACAATCTTCTGGTGGCGGCGCTGCAGCGTGCAGTCGCGCTCGCCCAAGTGGATCGTGTTGCCAAGCGTGTCGGCCATCACTTGGATCTCAACGTGGCGCGGGTCCTCGACGTACTTCTCGACGTAGACCGCGCCGTTGCCGAACCAGGCCTCGCCCTCGCGCTTGGCGGCCTCGAGCAGACGCTCGGCCTCCGACGCCTCGTGGACGACCTTGAGACCACGACCGCCACCACCGGCCGAGGCCTTCAGCGCGATCGGCCAGCCGTACTGCTCGCCCAGCTCGATCACGCGGGCGGGGTCGGTGATCTCCTCCGTCGTGCCCGGCACGATCGGCACGTTCGCCGCGGCCATGAGGACGCGCGAGTTGATCTTCGAACCCATGGCGTCGATTGCGCTCGGCGGCGGACCAATCCACGTCAGACCGGCCTCGATCACGGCGGTGGCGAACGGCGCGCTCTCGGCGAGGAAGCCGTAGCCCGGGTGGATCGCCTGCGCACCCGTGCGCGTGGCGGCGTCGATCAGCTTGGGGATGTTGAGGTAGCTCTCGCTCGGCGCAGCGGCACCCAGCAGCACGGCCTCATCGGCGTAGCGCACGTGCGGCGCACCCGCATCGGCCTCGGAGTAGACGGCGACGGTGCCGATGCCGAGCTCGCGGCAGGCACGGAACACGCGGATCGCGATCTCGCCACGGTTGGCGACGAGGATCTTGTCGAACGGCGGCGCGCTCATGCGTCCATCCCGTTGTCGAGCTGCTCGCGGGCGGCCTGACGGCGCCACGCCGAGCGATACGCGGGATGCCCGGCGAGCGGGCCGTCCTGCTCCACCACGCGCAGCGCCGCCTCGATGGCGAGCTCCTCGCGGGCCTTGGCCTCGTCGCGCTCGACCTCGCTCACAGGGGGATGTTCCCGTGCTTGCGGCGGGGACGCTCGACGCGCTTGGTGAGCGACGCCTCGAGGGCGTCGATCAGCGCCTGGCGCGACTCGCGCGGAATGATCACGTCGTCGACGAAGCCGCGCTCGGCGGCCGTGAACGGATTCGAGAAGCGCGCCTTGTACTCGTCGATCAGCTCGGCGCGACGCGCGTCCGGATCGGCGGCCTCGGCGAGCTCCTTGCGGTAGACGACGTTGACGGCGCCATCGGGGCCCATCACGGCGACCTCTGCCGTCGGCCAGGCCAGGTTGACGTCGGCGCGCAGGTGCTTCGAGCCCATCACGTCGTACGCACCGCCATAGGCCTTGCGCGTGATCAGCGTGAGCTTCGGCACCGTTGCCTCGCCGTAGGCATAGAGCAACTTGGCGCCGTGGCGGATGATGCCGCCCCACTCCTGCTCGGTGCCCGGCAGGAAGCCCGGCACGTCGACGAGCGTGAGGATCGGGATGCCGAAGGCGTCGCAGGTGCGCACGAAGCGCGCGGCCTTCTCCGACGAGGCGATGTCGAGCACGCCGGCGAGCTGGCCCGGCTGGTTGCCGACGATGCCGATCGAGTGCCCGTTGAGGCGCGCGAAGCCGGTCAGGATGTTCATCGCGTACGTCGGCTGGATCTCGAAGAAGAGGCCGTCGTCGGTGATCGAGCGGATCACGGCGTGCATGTCGTACGGCTTGTTCGGGCTATCCGGAACCAGCGTGTCGAGTTCGGTGCACTCGCGATCGGCCGGGTCGTCCGTCGGCGCCCACGGGGCGGCGTCGAGGTTGTTCTGCGGGAGGAACGAGATCAGCGCGCGGGCATCGGCGATCGCCGCGGCCTCGTCCTCGCAGACGAGGTGGCAGACGCCACTCTTCTCGGCGTGCGCGTCCGCACCGCCCAGCTCCTCCATGGAGACCTCTTCGCCCGTCACCGCACGGACCACGTCGGGACCGGTGATGAACATGTGCGAGGTCTCGCGGACCATCAGGATGAAGTCGGTGATGGCCGGCGAGTAGACCGCGCCGCCGGCGCAGGGTCCCATGATCAGCGAGATCTGCGGGATCACACCGGAGGCATCGACGTTGCGCTGGAAGATGTCGGCGTAGCCGCCGAGCGACACGACGCCCTCCTGGATGCGGGCGCCGCCCGAGTCGTTGATGCCGATGATCGGGCAGCCGTAGCGCAGCGCCAGATCCATCACCTTGCAGATCTTCTCGGCGAAGACCTCGCCGAGCGAGCCGCCAAAGACAGTGAAGTCCTGCGAGAACGCGAAGACGCGGCGACCGTGGATCAGGCCGTGGCCGGTGATGACGCCGTCGCCATAGGGGCGACGATCGGCCAGCTCGGCGTTGCGATGCTGGGCGTAGCGGTCGATCTCGCGGAACGTGCCGGGATCGAACAGCGCCTCGATGCGCTCACGCGCCAGGCCCTTGCCGCGGGCGCGCTGGCGCTCTTCGGCCTTGGGGTCGAGGTGCTCCGACTGCGCGCGCAGCTCTTCAAGATGGGCGATGCGCTGGGCGGTCGTTCCGGGTTCGTGGCGATCGGTCACAGGATCTCGTCTTCCTCTCGGACGGCGGGAGAATACCCCGCCGGGCGTCACTCAGCGGTCGTGGGTACCCCAGGTCTCGCGCAGAACGCCACAGACCTCGCCGACGGTGGCGTGGGCGGCGAGCGCGTCCTTCATGGGATGAAGCAGGTTCGTATCGGAGTCGGCAGCGGCACGGACGGCGGCGAGCGCCGACTCGACGGCGCCGCTATCGCGGGCGGCACGGAGTGCCTGCGTCCGCGCAACCTGCTGCTGCTCGAGGCTCGCGTCGATCCGGTGGATCGGCACCTCGGGCTCCTCCTCGTTGCGGTACTTGTTGACGCCGACCACGATGTCGTCGCCGTTCTCGAGGCGGCGCAGCGAGCGGTAGGCCGAGTCCTCGATCTGATCCTGAATGAAGCCCTGTTCCGTGGCGACGACGCTGCCACCGAGCTTGTCGATCTCGTCGATCAGCTCGAGCGCGCGTGCCTCGAGCTCGTCGGTGAGGCCCTCGATGTACCAGGAGCCGCCGAACGGATCGGCCGTCGCGGTGATGCCGGACTCGTGCGCCAGCACCTGCTGCGTGCGCAGCGCGAGCGTGGCGGCGTGCTCCGTCGGCAGCGCGAGCGCCTCATCAAACCCGTTGGTGTGGAGCGACTGCGCGCCACCGGCCGTGGCCGAGAAGGCCTGCAGCGCGACGCGAATCAGGTTGACCTCGGGCTGCTGCGCCGTCAGCGTGGAGCCGCCCGTCTGCGCGTGGAAGCGCAGCATCTTCGAGCGCTCGTCCTTGGCGCCGAAGCGTTCCTCCATGAAGCGCGCCCACATGCGGCGTGCCGCGCGGAACTTCGCGACCTCCTGGAAGACGTCGTTGTGCGCGTTGAAGAAGAAGGACAGCCGCGGCGCGAACGCGTCGACGTCGAGTCCCGCGTCAACCGCGGCCTGCACGTAGGCGAGGCCATTCGCGAGCGTGAAGGCAAGCTCCTGCACCGCGGTCGAGCCGGCCTCGCGGATGTGGTACCCGGAGATCGAGATCGTGTTGAACCGCGGCAGGTGCTCCTTGGCGTACGCCATGGTGTCGACCGTCAGACGCATCGACGGACGCGGCGGGAAGATGTAGTTCCCGCGCGCCGCGTACTCCTTGAGGATGTCGTTCTGGATCGTGCCGCTCAGCTGCTCCGGTGCGACGCCCTGCCGCTCGCCGGTCAGCTGATACAGGAGCAGCAGCACCGAGGCGGGCGCGTTGATCGTCATCGAGGTCGATGCCTCGCCCATCGGGATGCCCTTGAAGAGGCGCTCCATGTCCTCGATCGAGTCGATCGCCACGCCGGTGCGGCCGACCTCGCCAAGGCTCTTCGGATCGTCCGAATCAAGGCCGAGCTGGGTCGGCAGGTCGAAGGCCGTTGAGAGACCGGTCTGGCCGCGCTCGAGCAGCAGATGGAAGCGCTCGTTCGTCTCCTCGGCGCTGGCGAAGCCGGCGTACTGGCGCATGGTCCACGGGCGGCTGCGATAGCCGTCGGCGCGGACGCCGCGGGTGTACGGGTACTGCCCGGGATCGCCGAGGGCGTCGCTGCCAGGCCCCTCGCAGAAGGGCGGCACGGGAATGCCCGATTCGGTCGTCACCTGATCGTCGCTCACGATGTGGCAGCGTAGCCGGACACGGTTCCGCGATGCCCCCGTAGACTGCCGCCATGCCGAGCGTCACCGTCCGCCTCTTCGCCGGCCTGCGCGAGCGCGCCGGCACCGGCTCGACCGAGCTCGAACTGCCGGCTGGCGCCGTCGCGGGCGACGTCTGGGCGCTGCTCGACCTCGGCGAGCAGCCGCCGGGCATCGCCTTCGCGATCAACCGGACGTACGCAGATGCCTCGACCCCTGTCGGTGAGGGCGATGAGATCGCGCTGATTCCACCCGTCTCGGGCGGATCGGATGAGCCGCGCATCGGCGTGACCATCAGCGCCGACCCAATCGATATCGCTGCTGCGCACGCGCGAGCCAACGACGAGCGCGCGGGCGCACAGGCTGCCTTCACCGGCACGGTCCGCAACGCGACGCGCGGCAAGGACGTCGTGCGCCTCGAGTACGAGGCCTACGAGGAGATGGCCGTCGAGGAACTCGAGCGCATCGCCCGGCAGGCCGCCGCCGACCACGAGCTCCTGGCCGTCGAGATTGCCCACCGCACCGGCGTCGTGATGCCCGGTGAGGCGTCGGTGGTGATCGTCTCCACCTCGCGCCACCGCCCGTCCGCGCTCGCCGCGACCCAGTGGATCATCGAGCAGCTGAAGGTGTCCGTCCCGATCTGGAAGCGCGAGGTCTACAGCGACGGCGCCGTCTGGGTCGGACGCGGGTCCTGAGCGAGATGCTCCAAAGGGGTCAGACCCGTATGGAGCATCAGTGACGGTGTCGGTCTGCCGAGATCCTTAGGCATGCTCCATACGGGTCTGACCCCTTTGGAGCATCTGCACCCGAATGACGACCGGCTGCGTCGCGCGGGCGGAACAGCTAGATCTTCTCGCCGCCGCGCATGTCGGGGTTGTTTCGCATGAAGTCGGGCTTGAGATCGTCGAGCTCGCGAGCACGAGCGATCGCCGGGCGGGCGCCAACGCGGGCGAAGTGCTCCTGCACCGGGGCGCCGCCAACCTGCACGTCGTCCACGAACGACTGCCAGCCGACGAGCATGTAGAGGTAGATGTCGGCGATCGAGAACTGGTCGCCGATGCACCACTCGCGACCCTCGAGCTGCGTGTCGAGGTACGCGCCGTGCTGGGCCATGGCGCCGAGTCCTTTGGCGCGCACACCGTCGGCGCCCGACTCGTCCGACGTGAGGAACGACGGCATCATCAGTGGCCACCAGGCGCCGTGCAGCGTGTTCGCGGTCCACATGATCCAGCGGTACACATCGGCGCGACGCGGATCTCCGATCGGCGGAATCAGGCCCGAATCCGGGAAGCGATCTGCGATGTAGAGCAGCACTGCGCCGGTCTCGTAGACGCGCACGTCGCCGTCGTGCAGCGCAGGCACACGCTTGAGCGGGTTCGTCTCGGCAAACCCCGGGATCACATCGCGGTTGCGCGGGTGCACGTTGATCGCCTCATAGTCGGCGCCTGCCTCCTCGAGGGCGGCGCGGGCCGCGAAGGACGAGGATCCGGTGATCTGATACAAGTGAATCATTGAGAATGTGAAAGTATCAGAGCCTGTCCGCGCACCACACCGGCGCTCGGCACGTCAATGCCGCGATTCCCCGTACCATTCGACTCATGGAGGCCCTGCGCCAACTGCCCTCGGTCGAGCACGTGCTGCACGACGCTGCGTGCACGGCGTTGATCGACGAGCTCGGACAGGCAGGCGCGGCCGATCTGGTCCGCCGTGCGCTTGACGCGCGACGCGCCGCGCTGCTCGACGGCGCCGACGCCGCCGCCGATCGCAGCGCAGAGACCGCGATCATCGTGGCCACCGCTCGCGCGCTCGACGCGCAGCCGCTGCGCACCGTCATCAACGCCACCGGCGTGATCGTCCACACCAACCTCGGCCGCTCGCCCCTGGCCCCCGAGGCGGTCGAAGCGATCGCCGCCAGTGCCGGCGGGTACGCCGATCTCGAACTCGATCTGGCGACCGGTCAGCGCGGCTCGCGCCAGTCGCATCTCGGCCCGCTGATCGCGCGGCTGACCGGCGCCGAATCCGGAATGGCCGTCAACAACGCGGCCGGCGCGCTGGTCCTTACGCTGGCGGCTCTCGCTCGCGGTCGCGAGGTGATCGTCTCGCGCGGCCAGATGATCGAGATCGGCGACGGTTTCCGCCTGCCGACGATCATGGAGCAGGCGGACGCGCGCCTCGTCGAGGTCGGAGCGACCAACCGCACGCGACTCGACGACTACGCCGCCGCCATCAGCCCCGACACGGCGCTGATCCTGCGCGCCCACCCCTCCAATTTCCGTGTCGTGGGCTTTACGGAGGAGGTCGCGACCGCCGACCTCGCGCGCCTCGGCCGCGAACATGGCATCCCGGTCGTCGACGACATCGGCTCGGGCCTCTTGTCCCCCGACCCGGACCTGCCGGGCGAGCCCGACGCGCGCGGGTCGATCGGTGACGGTGCCGACGTCGTGCTGTTTTCGGGTGACAAGCTGCTTGGCGGTCCGCAGGCCGGTGTGATCGCCGGCCGTGCCGACCTCGTCCACGCGATTGGGCGCGACCCGCTCGCCCGCGCCCTGCGCATCGACCGCCTGAGCCTCGCTGCGCTCCAGGCCACGCTGCGCCTGCACGGCGACCCTGTCCGCGCCCGCACCGCCGTCCCCGTTCGCCGGCTGATCAGCGCACCACTCGCCGACGTCCAACGCCGAGCCGAAGACCTGGCGACTGCCACCGGCGGCGAGGTTGTGGAGACCGCCGCGCGCATCGGCGGCGGCGCCCTGCCGACGATCGATCTGCCGAGCGCAGCGTGTGCCCTGCCCGATCAGGACGGCACGCTGCACGAGGCCCTGCGCACCGGATCGCCTGCCATCCTCGGTCGACTCGAGGACGGGCTGCTGTTGCTCGACTGCCGCACGCTGCTTGACGATGCAGACGTCGCGGTCGTGGCCGCACGCGTCAACGCCTGCCGATGACGCGCCACCTCACGCTCGGCACGGCCGGCCACGTCGACCACGGCAAGACCACGCTGGTCCGCACCCTCACCGGCACCGACACCGATCGGCTCGAGGAGGAGCACCGTCGCGGCATCTCGATCGTGCTCGGCTACGCAGAGCTCGCCCTGCGTGACGACCTCCGGCTCAGCGTTGTCGACGTGCCCGGCCACGAACGCTTCGTGCGCACCATGGTCGGCGGCGCCACGGGCATCGATCTCGCGCTCATCTGCGTGGCGGCAGACGACGGCGTGATGCCACAGACCACCGAGCATCTCGCGATCCTCGGCCTGCTCGGCGTCCGCCACGCTGTCGTCGCGCTGACGAAAGCCGACCTCGTCGACGACGCGCGCCGTGCCGCCGCCGCGGAGGAGGTGCGTGCTGCCCTCGCCGCCACGCCGTTTCCCGCTGCCACGATCGTCCCGGTCTCTGCCCCGACCGGCGCCGGGCTTGAGGACCTGCTCGACGCACTGCGGATCGCCGCGGCCGAAACACCGTCGCGCAGCGGCGGCGGGCGCGCACGCCTGCCGGTCGATCGCTCGTTCACGCTCCACGGCATCGGAACGGTCGTAACCGGCACGCTCTGGTCCGGCACGCTCGCCGCCGGCACCACCATCACCGTCGAGCCGTCGGGGCGCGAGGTGCGCGTGCGCTCGCTGCAGATCCACGGCGAAGACACCGAGCAGGCCGGTGCCGGTAGCCGTGTGGCGGCTGCGCTGGTCGGCATTGAGCGCGGCGACGTGCCACCGGGCGCCGTCCTCTGGACGGATCTGCCTGCCGCGCCGTCCTACCGCCTCGACGTCGAGCTCGCACTCCTCAACGGGGCCGACGCACCGCGCCGTGGTGAGCCGATCGAGGTGCTGCACGGCACCGCCGTCGCCCACGCCAAGGCAGTGCCGCTCGGCGACAGCGGGTTCGTCCAACTGCGCCTGACCGAACCGCTCGCCGCACTTCGGGGAGATCGTGTCGTGCTGCGCCGCCTGGCACCGCCGGGGACGATCGCCGGCGCCACGATCCTCGACCCGCGTCCGCGCCGCCATGCCGGTGATGCGGCAGACATCGCACGCCTGCAGACGTTTGCCACGGGCGATGCCACCGCCATCGTCTCGGCGATGCTGCGTGAAGGCGCGGTCCGCGCTGCCGATGTGGCCACGCGCGGCCTCCTCGAACCGGATCAGGCTGAGGCCGCACTGATCGCGCAGCCCGACACGCTCGTGTTCGGCGAGTGGCACGTGGCGCGCTCGCGCTACGACGCGATCCGCCGGGCGATCGAATCGCGCCTCTCGACCCGCGCCATCGAACACCCGCTGGATCCGTCCGTGCCGATGGCCGCGCTGCTCAAGGAGACACCGTGGCGCGACGCGCTGCTGGAGCAGCTGATCGCCGACGGTGTCCTCGAGCGCGACGGTTCGGCCGTGCGGCTCGCAGGCAGCGGTGCACGCAGCGAGGATCTGGCAGTCGCCGAGGGAATCCTGGCGCGCCTCGAGAGCGCACCGTTCGCGACCCATCGCCAGGCCGAGCTCGTCGAACAGCTCGCGTTGCCAGCCGACGACGCGTGGGCCGTCCTCGCGCAACTCGACCGCAGCGGCCGGATCGCACGGTTGCCCGACGGCATCGCCGTGAGTGCAGCAGCCTACGCCGAGGCGGTCCGCATCGTCCGCGCGCTGTGCGATGCGGGCGGCGAGGTCACGCTCGCTCAGGTGCGCGACGCCACAGGCTCATCGCGCAAGGTCGTCCAGGCACTGCTGGAGCGCATGGACGCAGACGGCATCACCCGACGCACGGGTGACACGCGGGTCCTCCGGCGCGGCGCCTCGAACTGAAGCTAGTGCGAGGCCTTGCGGCGGGCGCGACGCGCCTCGAAGCCCGCGATGATCGCGAACAGGGCGATGATGCCGATGATCAGCGCGAGGAACCACTCGGTGACGTACTCCTTGGGCGCGCCGTTCTCGCCCTCGGCCGCGAACGCAGCCGACGGGATCAGCAGCAGGGCAAGGAATGCGACGGGAAGCAGGCGGCGGAGCATCATCAACCTCGTGAAGTCAGTGGGCGTCGCAAATGCGACTTCAGAAGCCTACCCGACCCTGCACCCGGCGGGCGAAATCGCGTCCTCGCGTATCCTTAGCCCTCTGCACGTCGAATCAGGAGCCGATATGGCGAAGGTGGCACAGTTCGAGAAGGGCAAGACCGTGGTGTTCGGGCCGGAGGGCTTCGCACGCGTCGAAGGCATCGGCGAGAAGACCGTGCTCGGGAACAAGGTCACCGTCGTCGATCTCTTCGTCCTCGACTCCAAGATGAACGTCACCGTGCCGCTCGACCGCGCCGTTGAGCGCGGTCTGCGCCTCGTCACGACGAAGGCTGCCGCCGAGCGTTCGCTCGAGGCTCTCGTCTCTGGCTACGAGGAGGCGATCCCGTGGAACCGCGACGGCCGCCTGCTCAAGGATCGCTTTGCTGAGGGCGAGCTCGACGCCATGGTCGAGGTGCTCGCCTCGCTCGTCGACACCGCCGAGACGCGCAAGCTCAACGACGGCCAGCGCACGCTGATGGAGAAGGTCCGCAAGGCCTACGCCCGCGAGCTCGCCGCCGCGCTGAAGCTCGATGACGAGGCGACCGACGCCCGCATCGACGCGGCGATCGAGAAGCGCATCGCCGCCAAGTAGGCCGCGTGGCCGCTCCCGCACTGCTCCCTTGGACCGGTGACGAGGCCGCTGATCGCCTGCTCGCCGAGGATCCGAACGCGCTGCTGATCGGCTTCGCGCTGGACCAGCAGGTGACGGTGCAGAAGGCGTTCGTCGGACCGGCAGTGCTGCGCGATCGGCTTGGTCATCTCGACCCGGCGCGCATTGCGACGATGGATGCCGACGCATTCCTCGCCGTCTGTCGCGAGAAGCCGGCCGTGCACCGCTTTCCCGGCACCATGGCCGCCCGTATCCAGGACCTCTGCCACGTGATCGTCGAGACGTACGGCGGTGACGGCGCCCGGGTCTGGACGGAGGCGACCAGCGGCGACGACCTCGCTGCACGCCTCGGAGCCCTGCCGGGCATCGGCCCGCTCAAGGTGACGTCGTTGATGGTCCTGCTCGCGAAGCAGTACGGCGTCGACCTGCCTGGTCTCACGGCCCTCCTGCCGACCCACCCCACGCTCGGCGAGGTCCGCACCGCCGAGGAGCTCGCTGCGTATCAGGCAGGCAAGCGCGCGGCCAAGGCTGCGAAGCGCGCCGCCGCGCAGTAGCATCGGGCTATGGGCAAGGGCTACGCAGAGGGACCCGCTGTCGAGGCAGCCGAGGAGGCACGCGAGCGCATGCTGCAGGGCCCGGCGCCCGTCGAGGTGCCGAAGCGGCGCGCCATTCTGGGATCCACCGCCGACCAGCCCGAACCGCACGTGCTCGGCTGGGAAGACGAGGTCGATGCCGACGCGCTGTTCGCGTCGGGCGATGCGTGGGGAATCCGGGTCGTCCTGATCGACGACCCAGCGTAGAGCGCCCTACTTCAGCGCCCAGGCACCCGTCTTGATGACCGGGACGCGCTCGCCCTTGGCGGTGATGCCGGTCACCGTGAGGTCGTCGCAGCCGATCATCACGTCGACGTGGATCTTGGAGACGTTGAGGCCGCGATCGCCCGTGATGCGCGAGTCGGGAAAGCGCGTGGCGCCGTAGGCCGAGCCGAAGGCGACGTGCGCGACGGCATTTTCGTCGAGCAGTGTCGTGTGGTAGATCCGGTTGGCCTGGCCGATGCGCGAGGCCTTGTCGACGAGCGCGACCTCGCCAAGACGCCCCGCGCCCTTGTCGCGCGCGAAGTAGGCGGCGAGGTAGTCACGCTGCTTGGCCGTCTTGGCCTGAATGCGCTGCAGCTGGCCGCCGGCGAACTCGGCCTTGATGCCGTCGAACATCTGGCCGTCGAGCGAGAGCGGGCGCGTGCAGGTGAAGTGGCCCTCGGTGTAGCGATAGTCCGGGCTCGCGAAGACCTCCTCCGTCGGGAGATTGGCGCACCAGCGGCGGCCATTCGGCGTCTTCATCTCGGCCGCACACCAGCGCGTCTTCGGCGCCAGGCCGACGCGCAGGTCGGTGCCCGGTGCCACGAACTCCATCGCGACGAAGTTGCGCTTGTTGACGAGCGTGGCGCGCTTGACGAGGTTCTCGACGTGCTTGCCCCAGGCCCCCGCCGGATCGTTCGCGCCGATGCGGCAGAACGAGAGGAGGTCCTTGGCAAGTGCGCGCTGCGCGCGCTCGACCGACAGCTTCGGGTAGACCTGCTTGGCCCAGCCCGGCGCGGGATACGCCACGACGCAGAACCGCGCGGTACCCGCAGCCACGGCCTTGAGGTACGCCTCACGACCCGGCATGCGCGCCGTCATCTCCATCATCGCGCGCTTCGGATCGACGCCCTTCATCAACGCCGGGTTCTCCTCGCCGGCGATCGAGATCAGCGACGCATCCGCGGCGATCAGGTCCTTCATGCGCGTGAGGTGCCAGCGCGGCGACCACTTGAGCGTGTTGACGTCCTTCGCACCGGTGATGCGCGCGCGACGGATGACCGGATCGACGTAGAGCACATCGACGAAGCGCGCACCCGACGCGTAGGCCGAGTCGACGAGCGCGTGGACGTACGCGCGGGACCCGGGCTCGCCGTGAATGGCGACGGTATCGCCCTTCTTGATGTGCAGGCAGGTATCGATGACGGCGTCCGCGTAGCGGCCCAGCTCGTCGGGAGTCATGACGTTCATACCGCGGACGTTACAGGCTGGCGGGGTCGCTTCTCTGACGACTCCAGTACCATTGTGCGAAGTCGACCACGGAGTCAAGGTGACGAAGGAAGAGAAGATCGAAGTCGAGGGCGAGGTGACGGAGTCGCTTCCGAACACCATGTTCCGCGTCATGCTCGATAACGGGCATGAGGTGCTCGGCCACATCTCCGGCCGCATGCGACGCCATTACATCCGCATCCTGCCCGGCGACCGCGTGAAGGTCGAGCTCAGCCCGTACGACCTCACCCGCGGGCGCATCACCTACCGCTACAAGTAGGCGGGTGCCGAGCGGCTGCGCCTGACGGCGTGCCGCACGACCAGCCCTACCACTCGGGAATCTCGGCCGGCTCGACCGGTGCGGGCGCGTCTGCAACCGCCTGCTCATCCGTCGGCTGCGGCGCGGCCTTCGGCTTGGGCTTGGACCGCGGCTTCGGCTTGCTGCGGCCGCGGCCGCGCTTGGGCGCGAGACCATCGGTCGAGAACGTGGCATCGTCGGCGTCGTCGATCACGACGCGGCGCATGCCCGAGGCGGTGAACTCCACAACCGGCTCGGCCGGTTCCACGACGACCGGCTCCGCGGCGACGATGCCATCGGCCTTCGGCTTGGCCTTGCGGCGACGCTTGGGCTTCGGCGCGTCCTTCACGGCGGACTCCTCCGCGCCAGCGTCCTCCGCAAGGGCGAGGCCCTCGAGCACGGGTTCGTCGGCCGGCGTCTCCTCAACAGCCTTCTTGCGCCGCGTGCGCTTTTTCGGCTTGGACTCCTCGTCCTGCTCGCTCGACGCCTCAACGGGCTGCTCGTCGGCGACGGGCTGCTCGCCCGCGTCTGTCTGCTCGTCGGGAGTGCTGTCGATGACGATGTCCGTGCTGTTTTCGTCAACCGGTGCCTCGCCACCGCCCTTCTTCTTGCGGCGGCGACGGCGGCGCTTCTTGGGCTCCTCGTGCGCGGCCTCGTTGGGCAGTGCGCCGATCGAGGACGGCAGCGCCGAGCCGGAGAGTGCGGCGGCCGAGACGCGGGAGCGCGTCGGGCGCTTGACGCCGCGCGGCAGCGGAACGTTCGAGCCAAGCGCCGCGGCGAGCGCACGTGGGTCGGCCGACATGCGGATGCTGGCGTCGTCGAGGACGCGCTCGGCGGACGGATCCGTCGTGCGCACGCAGGCGAGAATCGCGGCACCGACATCGAGCGGCTGCTCTTCGGCGATGGCGACGACCGCCTTGGCCTGGGCGCGCGCCTCCTCCCCGGTCTTGCCCGCAAGGCTGCGGACGAGCTCGCGGCCATTCTCGAGCGCGGTGGTGATGCGACGCTGCTGCGCGTCGTGCGAGGCGCCGGCGAGACGCCAGGCCCACGCGGTGACGTAGTGGTCCGATGCCTCGCCGAAGCCGTCGCCGAGGGCAAGCAGCAGGGTGCGGGCGCCTTGCTGACGATCCTGCCGCCACGTTGGTGCGCGCTCGACGAGGCGGACGGCCTGCTCGAACAGGTTCGTGCCCGGACCGCTCTGGGCGAGATCGCGCAGCGCCTCAAGGCGCAGCTGGCGGTGACGGTTCTCGGCTGCGCACTTCGCGAAGAACACCATGCGGGCCTCGCGCGGCACGGCGACGAGCACGCGGGCCAGCTTCTCGAGATCCTTCGGCTGCGCGCGCTCGGCGGCATGCGCGGCCCACAGTTCCTGCTCGTCGAGCGGCAGACGATCGACGGCGACGGTCTTCCAGTTGTCGCGAATCACCTGCGCACGGCGATGGGGATCGGGCGTAACGGGCACGACCCACGGGGCCTCGCGCACGAGCGCCTTGGGCAGGCGGCGCCAGCGGCGGCGCACGCGCGGCGGGCGCGGCGTGACGAGCGCACCCGGCTGGAAGGTGTCAACGTCGAGCAGTGAGTGCAGCGTGATCGTGCGATCGGTGTGCGGTGCGGCGGCCTCGGCGAAGTCGACGACCACGCCCGACTCCTTGCGGCGATGCAGCCGCATGACGCGCCCCACACGCTGCTGGTACACGCGACGACTCGCGGTCGGGGCAAGGTGCATGCAGACGGTCGCACGCGGCGCGTTCCAGCCTTCGGCGAGGAGTTGCGCGTTGACGAGCACGTTGACGTCACCGCGCTCGTACGCCGCGAGCGTCTCGGCGAGTTCACGCGGCGGCGTGCGACCAGAGACGGCCTCGGCCTTGAGACCGATCGCGCGCATCGCCGCGGCAACGCGTCCCGCGTGGTCGACACCCGCCGCGTAGACGATGCCCGGCCGCTGGCCGAACATGTCGAGGTAGTACATCGCGGCGGCCATATTGACGGCGTCGTGATCGAGCGCGTCGGCGAGCTCCTGCTGGTCGTAATCGCCGCCGACGAGGCGCACGCGCTTCAGCGAGGCGCCGGGCGGCACGCGCACGGCGCGCAGCGGCGCAACGACGCCCGAGAGAACGGCCTCGCCGAGCGGGAAGTCGGCGATCTCGGCCGGGAAGACGTCGCCGACGTGCTTCTGCAGCAGCTCATCGGTGGCTGTCATGCCGATGTACGTCGGCGTGTCGAGCCGGCGGATGGCGGCAGAGGTACGGTCGCCCAGCGCGGTGTGGGCCTCGTCGCAGAGGATCACGCCGTACGTGTCGCGGCTCAGGCGATCCGCGTTCTTGATGAACCAGGCGTACGTCTCGATCGAGATCGGCGGTACGACCGGCGGGCGGGCGACGCCGAGCACGGGCTCCTTGATGCGATGCCCGTAGCCCTGTTCCTTGAGGTCGCGCTTGAACTGGTCGACGAGCAGGCGGCGGTGCGTGAGGATCAGCACGCCGGTGATGCGGGCGGCATCGACGAATGCGGCGGCGGCGACGGTCTTGCCCGAGGCGGTCGGATGCTTGAAGCGGTAGCGGCGGACGGCACCGGGGTCCGGTGCCTCGTGCTCGCCGGTGGCGTCCTCGTCGTCGTCCTCGTCCTGGTCGTCGTCCTCGTCCTCGTCAACGCCTGCCAGCACCACGCGGGCGATCGGCTCGTCGTCGACGAGCGGCGGCAGTTCGACGGCTTCGCTCTCGTCGTCGTCCTCGAAGACGAGCTCCTCGTCCTCATCGTCGGCGTCGCCCGTATCGCCGACGACCGCCTGCGACTCGTCCGCCAGGCGCGGCGCGGCGTCATCGAGTTCGGCCTCGGCGCTGTCGTCGGCCTCTTGGCGCTCGTAATCGCCGATGACCGCAGCGAGCATGCCGGCGAGGGCGTCGACCTGGTGGGCACGAAGGGGCAATCCCGAGGCGAGGTGCGGCTCGTCGGGACCGAGCATGCGCTCAAGGCCGAGCGGCAAGGCGTAGCGGCGGCGATACTCAGGCGACGGGGATTTCAGTCCCTGCGCCATCTCCTCGACGGCGTCGAGATAGGCGCCCGCCCAGACGGAGCCACGACGCAGCTCGACGGGCTCGCCCTCGGCGACGATGCGTTCACCGATCCAGCGCTGCACGTCGTCGAACGACGGGGTTCCCGTCGTATCCACGAACTCTGCGCTGATCGCCGCATCACCGGCTTCGAGCATTCACGCCTCCAACCGCCCTCCAGCGCGGGCACGACCGATGGTCGGCTGCTGGATTGCGGATCCTCAGTGCCCGACGGCACCGAACTGACGTGAACTGTAGCGCAGACGCCCGCAAGACCGCTTCATAAAGCGGAACAGGCGGTACTCCGCATCACACCGAGTGCTACCCTCAGCACATGCGATTCGCCTTCCACGGAGAGGTCTCCGACACCCTTTCGTCCTTCGCCGACCGGCTCAGCGCCGCCCTCACGGCCCGCGGGTACGAGCGGACGGATGATCTCGCCACGGCGAACCTCGTCTGCAACTTCGTCAACCGCGACAACGTGCGCCCGTATCGCCGCGAGAACAAGACGACGTTCTGCGCCGCGATCTACGAGGGCGCCGCACCGCCGGCCGACTTCAAGGAGGCGATCAGCGACTACTACCCCGTCCTGGTCCGCGCCCTCTCGAACGTCTCCGTTCGCGTCGTCCCGGGCACCGAGGCGCGCTTCGGCACGATGGAGCAGGGCAACTACGCGATCGCCGATGACGGCACCGACGCGTTCTACGCGAACGTCGCCGAGCGTCTCGCGCCGCTGGCCGAGAGCCACCTCGTGATCGACAACATCTGGAACCCCGACCTCGAGGCCGAGCTGTGGGACGGCGACGAGGTGACGGAGAGCCTGACGGCCGCCGGCCAGCGCCTCGACGCGCTCGACCTGCTGCCCGCCCCGTTCCCGATCCAGGACTACCTCGAGAAGCGCGACCTCGAGCACGTCATGCGCCTGTACTCGATTGGCGGCCTGTCCTACGGCAACCTGTCGGCCCGCAAGGACGCCGACCGCTTCTGGATGAGCGCCTCCGGCGTCGACAAGTCGAATCTGCAGGAGATCGGCCGCGACATGCTGCTGGTCACCGACTACGACGCCGCTGCGCAGGCGATGGTGATGAGCGTGCCGCCGGGCATCGAGCCCCGCCGCGTCTCGGTCGACGCGATCGAGCACTTCAAGATCTACCGTGAGCATCCCAGCGTCGGCGCGATCATCCACGTGCACGCGTGGGTCGAGGGCGTTGACGCCACCGAGATCAACTACCCGTGCGGCACGGCCGAACTGGCCGACGCCGTCGCCGATCTCGTGCGCGTGCAGCCCGACCCGGCCCACGCGATCATCGGCCTCAAGAACCACGGTCTGACGATCACGGGCGAGTCGCTCGAGGAGATCTTCGACCGGGTCGAGCCGCACATCCTGCGGCAAATCCCGATGTCGTGATGCGCCGGCTCGGCCTCGGCATCGCGCTCGGCCTCGCACTGCTCGTACCTGCCACTGCGGGCGCGGCGCAAAGCATCGGCATCACCCTCGACCCCGCGAGCATCAAGCTGCTCCGCTTCACGACCTCCGATCATCGTGAGGGCCTGCTGGTCCGGGCCGAGGGCGTCGACGGCAAGCGCTACGAGGTCCAAGTCGGATTCCCCTCCGATTGGGAGACGACCAAGGCGAGGCTCCCGATGCGCTTCGACGACCTGCCCGCGGGAACCACGGTGCGGCCGTGCTTCGCCGTTGATGAGATTGATTCACCAGAAGCTGCCGATCTCTTTCCGTCGTCCTGCGCGATCGCGGTTCCCGCCGGCTTCGCGATCGCCGTCGCTCAGGCTATCCCCAAGCGGGTGCCCGACTTCGGCGGACCGATCGCCGGCGCTGCGTACGACATCTACATCTCGGCTCGACCCTCCGACAATTCCGCCACCGCGAAGGTGTTCCCGAACCCGACGTCGACAGTCGATGTCGTCGCGGCAGCCATCTACACCTACACCGTGCCGGGTCTCACCGGCGAGTTCCGGTACCCGAGCGTTCCCGTCCTTCAGGCATACCCCCGCTGGTCGAAGTTCTACTCGGGCACGCTCAAGTACTCGGTGACGAAGCACTTCCCCGTGCTGTTCGGCTCGCTGAGTTTCGCGGGCGTGGGGGTCTACGGCCCGGGCAACCGCTATGGCGCGCCGACGAACTCCTTCGGGCGCAACGTCTACATCGACACGCTCGACTCGGACTACGGCAAGGGCTGGCACCGGATCATGGGCGTCCTCACCCAGCCGACGAATGGCACGTTCTGCTACGAGTTCTCGAAGAAGGGCGGGTCGGGCGGAAAGACCGGGATCTCCTCGAAGAACACCTACCGCCTGACGGCAATCGGCCCGGGGCTGACGCCCATCGTGCGCGTCGAGTTCCACGGCCCGACCTTCCCCTTCGGCAACGACGCCTACAACCCGCTGACCGACACGTGGGGCACCAACCTCTCGCCCGAGCAGACGGCGGCGCTCCAGCTGCAGGCGACGTTGATGGGACCGAACTGGGCGCGCCCCGTCAAGGGCACCGACTGCGCCCAGCAGCTGCGCCAGCTGCCGCCTGGCTTCATCCCGCCGACCAGCTGAGCGGACGCTAGAAGAACGACAGCCCGATGAAGATCGCGGCGATCATGATCGTGCTCGAGATCACGACGATCAGGCGCATCATCGGGCCCGGTAGGCCGTAGACGCGTGCGAGGATCAGCGTGTGGAACGCGGCCGGCATCGCGATCGAGAGGTAGTACACCGTCGGGATCTGAAGGCCCGAGACAAGGTGGATCCCGAACAGGATCGACGGCGCGATCGCCAGACGCATGAAGATCGGGCCGGCCGCACGCCAGATGTCGTGGATATCGTGCGAGACGCGGTCGAGCGGCAGCGCCAAGCCGAGCTCGAGGAAGCCGATCGGGCCCATCAGGAAGACGACCCAGTCGGTCGGGCGCGCGACGTAATGCTCGATGTCGAAGCCGGCAACGCGCAGGATCACGGCGATCACGGCGAAGACGAGCGGCACGTTGACGATCTGCCGGGCGATGCCCTTGATGCCGCGCGGCCGCGTGCCGTTGCCGTAGTGCGCGGCGATGGTCGTGGAGACCGAGACGATCGGGATCAGGTACATGAACTGCGCGAACAGCACCTGGAGCGCCAGGCCGGCCGGGCCGAACACGGCATTGACGACCGGATAGCCGAGCGTGACGGTGTTGGTGAAGCCGCTCCCGAGCGCCAGGACGCCTTGCTCGCCGCGGTTACGCGCGGCGGCGCGCGCGTAGAGCAGGCCGAGGCCAAGGATCACGTACGACGCGACGATCACCGCAGCGAGGCCGAGAAGCGTGGTCGAATCGGCCGGCACCACGGTGTAGGCGTAGAGCACGACCACGGGCGCGAAGAAGTGGAAGTAGAAGTTGAAGATCCGCTTGTTCCACGGCGCCGCCGTGTGCGGCGAGCGCCACTGCCAGGCGATGCCAATCGCGAAAGCGCCACCCCACAGCAGCGCGGTCAGCATGCGCTCCCCCAGCCACCGGTCGTGCACATTCGAACGGCGGTGACGTCTCGGTAAAGCATGCCCGCGACATCATCGGGCATCGACCCCTACTCGTACGACAGCGCCGCCAGCACGTCGAGCTTCGCGGCACGGCGGGCCGGCAGAATTGCGGCAAGCACACCGGCCACGATCGACAGCACGAGGAAGATGATGATCTGGCTCGTCGGGAAGACGAAGACGAGCCCGTCGCTTTCAAGCCCCTTGCAGACGGCCCAGCCGAAGAGGATGCCGAGCAGCACGCCGAGCACGCCACCGATGATCGAGGTGATGACGGCCTCCCAGCGGATCATCGCGCGCAGCTGCCGCCGGGTCGTGCCGACGGCGCGCAGCATGCCGATCTCGCGCGTGCGCTCGAAGATCGAGAGGACGAGCGTGTTGACGATGCCGAACAGCGAGATCACGACGCTGAGGGCGAGCAGCGCGTAGAAGATCACGAGGATCGTATTGACGCCGGAGGCGGCCTGGTCCTTCTGCTGCTGGTTCGACTGCACCTGGGCCGTCGGGTACTGCTTCAACGCCTGCTCGACGCCCGCCTGGACCTGATCGACGTTCGCACCCTTCGCGGCCAGCACGAAGATCGTGTTGAGCCCCGTGGCGTTCGACTGCAGGAGCGGCTTAAGTGCCGGCTGGTCGACGACGATGCCGTTGAGAATCGTCGGGTCGGTGTACGTGCCGGCAACCGTGAAGGTTGCCTTGGCGCCGTTGATGGAGAGGACGTCGATCGTGCTGCCCGGCTTGACCTTGAGCTCCTCCGCGATCTTGCTCTCGACGAGCGCCTTGTCCGTGCCGAGCGTGCCGAGCAATGCGTCGGAGCCGTCGGTCCAATCAAACGCGTAGACGTCGGGCAACGTGGTCGGATCGATGCCGATCAGCGCGTATCCGCCCTTGCCGATCTGCACGGCGGTGCCACCGACGGGCGATGCCGTCTGGACGCCCTTGACGTCCTTGACGGCCGCATACGCGCCAGCCGGTAGCGTGCCACCGAAGCCACGGGCGCTGACCGTCAACTCGCTCTTGAGCGACGAGTCGATCGCGCCGGTGAACGACTCCTTGATGCCGCCGACGAAGATCGTCACGAAGACGACCAGGCCGATGCCGATCATCAGTGCCGCTGCGGTGACTGCGGTACGGGCGGGGTTGCGCGCCGCGTTCTCTGAGGCGATGCGCCCAACGCCGCCGGCCACCCAGCCGATCGGCTTGCCGAGCACGCTCACCACGGGCCGCACGATGTAGCGCGACAGCATGGCGACGGCGAGGAAGATCAGGATCGCGCCACCGGCCAGCGTCGTCAGCCGTCCCGACGTGTCGCCGCTGCTGATCAGGCCGTACGCCATGCCGGCGATGCCGAGCACGCCGATGATCACGGCGATGACGGGCGAGAACTTCGCGAAGCGCCCGACGGGCAGCGTCGCACCCTCGCGCAGGGCTGCGATCGGCGCGATCTTCGTGGCCCGGAGTGCCGGGAAGATCGAGGCCAGCACCGTGATGCCGATGCCGACGGCCAGACAAACGACGACGGTCTGCCAGGACAGGATCAGCCCCGTGGCCGGCAGTCCGAAGCCAATGGCACCAAACAACTTGCCCAGCCCCCAGGCCAAGCCGAGCCCGAGCACGATGCCTGCGACAGAGGCGAGGAGACCGATGATGAAGGCCTCGCCAATCACGCTGGCGAGGATCTGGCGGCGCGAAGCGCCGATGGTGCGGAGCATCGCGAACTCGCGGGTGCGCTGAGCGACCGTGATCGAGAAGGTGTTGTAGATGATGAACGCGCCGACGAGGATCGCGACGCCGGCGAAGGCCAGCAGCGCGTAGCGGATGATCTTGCCGATCAGGTCGTTGAGGATGCTCGCCTGCTCGTCGGCATCCTCGCGGCCCGTCTGGACGATCAGGTCCTGCTGCGGCAGCGCCGAGCGGATGCGGTCCTTGAGCTCGCCCTGCGAGACGCCGTCCTGCGCCTTGACGTAGATGTAGCTCGCCTTGCCCTCGAGCGCCCACCACTGCTGTACGTCGGCGAGTGGTGCCAGGACGGTCGTCGAGCCGCCCAGCGAGGTGTCGCCGTTGCCGTACTGGAGGATGCCGACGACAGTGACGTCCTTGATGCCGTCCTGGGTGGCGAGCTGCTGCTTCGAGCCGACGGCGACATCACCCTTCGCGGCGATCTCTTTCGCGACGGCCACCTCACCCGAGGCCTCCGGCAGCCGCCCCTCAATCGGGGTGTACGGGTTGAGGTCCTCCGCGACGCTGCTGAAGACGAAGCTCGGCGCTCCACCCGTCGAGTTGAGCGACTCGCCGTTGGCGATCAGGTAGCCCTCCGACTGGATGAACGGATCGGCGGTCTTGACGCCGTCTACCTTGCGCACCTGATCGACGATCGACGCATCGAGGTAGACGTTCGTCTGCACGTTCTCGAACGGCGGCTTCTGCTTGATCACCACGTCGATCTTGGCGTTCCCCGCCTGGAAGATCTGCACGAAGGCGCGGTCGATCTGATCCGTCAGCACGAGCGTGCCGGAGATCATCGTCACGCCGAGCAGGATCGCAATGGCGGTGAGGACGGAGCGCAGCTTGCGCGTCGCGAGCCCTCGCAGGACGAGCCCGAGCACGCCTACTCCAGCGTCTTGATCGTGTCGAGGATCTCGCCAGCCGACAGGCGGCCGGCATCGCGCACGATCTTGCCGTCGCGCAGAAACAGCACGCGGTCGGCAATCGCGGCGGCGCTGGCGTCGTGGGTGACCATGATCACGGTCTGGTCGAACTCATCGACGGCACGGCGCAGCAGGTCGAGGACCTCGCCACTGGTCTTGGAGTCGAGGTTGCCCGTCGGCTCGTCGCCGAAGATGACGGCGGGCTTCGAAAGCAGCGCGCGCGCCACGGCGACGCGCTGCTGTTGGCCGCCCGACAGCTCGGCCGGCTTGTGGGTGAGGCGCGTACCGAGACCGGTTGCCTCGACAAGCGTGGCCTCCCACTCCGGATCGGGCTTGGCGCCGGCGATCTTCATGGGCAGCTCGATGTTCTCCTTGGCGGTGAGCATCGGCAGCAGGTTGAAGAATTGGAAGACGAAGCCGATCTTGTCGCGACGCAGAAGCGTGAGCTTCTGGTCGTTGAGGCCGGCGAGCTCCGTACCGTCGACGAGGACGCTGCCGCTGGTCGGACGATCGAGGCCAGCCAGGATGTGCATCAGCGTCGACTTGCCCGAGCCCGACGGGCCCATCACGGCGGCGAGCTGTCCCTTGGGGAACGAGACGGACACGCCATCGAGCGCGCGTACCTCGGAATCGCCTTCGCCGTAGATCTTCGACAGGTCGGTCGCGACCACGACATCGCCGGTGGCGGTCATCGCGGTTGCCGTTTCGGGCTCAGCACTCACAGGGGGAACTCCGTCTGATCGGTCGGTCAGGGACTAATCGCAGGCTAGCGCACGCCGGCTGAAGGCTGACGGCGGGGCTGGTGCAGATGCGGTTTACAGCTTGCCGGACGCGGCGAGCGTCACGCGGCCCCACAGATCCTCGCCCACCTTGGAGCGACGGATGTAGAGACCCTGCTTCGGCACGAACTCGCCCTCGAGCGCCAGCACGGGACCGCGCTTCGGGCTCGTCGCGTCGACGTACCAGTCGCCATCGTCCAGCATCTCGCCGGCCTCGGAGAAGATGAGGCGCGAGCGCTCGTCCTCCGTCAGCGGCTGAAGCCACGACATGCCGAGCGGATTGGAGAGGTCGGGCCCGCCCATTACGACTTCTTCGCGGCCTTCTTGGAGGCCTTCAGCGGGTTGAGCATCTTCTCCTTGGCGTCCGCAGGCGCATCGGCCAGCGGCACCGTGGCCTCGCCGCAGATGTGGCCCTTGACGCGGCGGAGGCACGTCTCCGGCACCTGCCAGAGCGAGATCGTGCGGTGACCGTGCTTGCAGATGTACACGCGGGCGACCGTCGGACCGTCCTGGACGATCGTCGCGGTGGCGGCAGGAGCGTCGTAGACCTCAGCGGCCTCGCCGGACTCGGCGGACTCGCCAGCGACCTCAGGCAGGTCGGCCTCGGCCACGGCCTCGGCGGGAGTCTCCTCAGCAGCGGCGTCGGCCACGGCCTCGGTCGCGTCAGCGGCGGGCGCCTCGGCCTCAGCCTCGGCGGTTGCCTCGATCTCGGTCTCGGTGCTGTCGTCGGACACGGTGTCGGTCTCCTGCAGAAAATCGGTTCGGGCGGGATCCTATTGGACGCCGTCCACGTCGGGGGAGGTTCCCCGATGTGCCGGAAGCATGGCAGCGTTGCGAGCACGCGGCGGCACTCCCCGAGACACCGGTAAGATGGGTCACGTGCCGAACCACAAGAGCTTCCAGTACGACGTCGAGGTGGCGTGGGATGGTCGCCGTGCCTCCACGCTCAGCACCGAAGGACGTCCGTCGATCCTGTCGGGACCGCCCTCCGACTTCCCCATGGGGGAGGAGGACCGCTGGAGCCCGGAGCACCTGTTCCTGGGCAGCCTTGCCTCCTGCACGATGATCTCGTTCCTCGCGCACGCCGAGCACAAGGGTGTTGACGTGCTGGAGTACGGCTCCGAGATCGGCGGCACCGTCATGCGCCGCGTGGAGGACGGCCGCTACGCGTTCGTGCACGTGCATCAGCGTCCCCGCGTCGTCGTCGCCGCCGGGCACGCCGAGCAGGCGCGCGAGCTGATCGGCAAGGCCGAACGCGACTGCTTCATCTCCGCCTCCACGAGTGCGGAGATCCAGAACGATTGGGAGATCAGCGAGCGATGAGCGAGCCACACGACCCGGTCCACGGCTCCTACCACGCGTTCTACGGCGTCGTGCGCACCTTCTGCGGTGTGCCGCTGGCGTCGTCGCGCGACGATGTCGCCGCTGCTGACGCCGTCGTGATCGGCGCGCCCTTCGACGAGGGCGTCTCGTACCGCCCAGGCACGCGCTTCGGCCCGCAGGCAGTGCGCACCGCCGAGGACATCAACGTCACGGGTGATCGCCCCAGCATGCACGCCGGCATCGATCCCCTCAAAGAGCTCCGCATCGTCGACTGGGGCGATATCGACGTGGTCGCCAGCGACCTCCCCCGCTCGCATGCGCTCCTGACCGAAGCCGCCGGTGCAGCGCTCGCGACCGACACCGTGCCCGTCGTGATCGGCGGCGACCACTCGCTGTCGCACGCAATGCTCGCCGCCATGCACGCGCAGTTCGGTGCCGACGGCTACTCGGTGATCCACTTCGACACGCATGCCGACACCGGCGTGCCCGAGGATGGCGAGCCGCCACACGGCACGCCCTTCCGCGCCGCGATCGAGCGCGGCCACCTGAAGGGGACGAACATCTTCCAGATCGGCCTGCGTGGCACGTGGCCCGGGCCCGAGCTGTTCCAGTGGATGCGCGAGCAGGGCATGCAATGGGCGACGATGGACGAGGTCATGGATCGCGGCATCGCCGACGTCGTGCGCGAGGCGATCCACCACGCTCGTGCCGCTGCGCCGAAGACCTACCTGACCGTCGACATCGACGTGCTCGACCCCGCCTACGCGCCGGGCACCGGCACGCCCGAGCCCGGTGGCCTGACCACGCGCGAGCTGCTGCGCTCCGTCCGCACCATCACGAGCGAGCTCGACGTCGCGGCGTTCGACCTCGTCGAGGTCTCGCCGCCGTACGACCACGCCGCGATCACCGCGATGGCCGGCCATCGCGTGCTGCTCGAGGGTCTCAACGGCATGGCGCTGCGGCGCACGGGGCGCGAGTCCCGCCACGAGAAGCCGTGACGCCACCGCTCGTCGCGTACGCTGACCTGCACGACGACCCGCTCGTCGGTGCGCTCCTCGAGCTGGCGGAGAACCCCGACAGCGAGCTGCTGGCGGCCGACGCGGCACGTGCCGCAATGGGTCATGAGCTCGACGCCACCACGGCGATCGCGCTGGCCGTGGTCGCCTCCGACGGGCCGTTCGCAACGGCCGCCCGCACGGGGCTCGCCGCTGACGATCCGCGCCTCGCGCTCGCGGGTGCCGAACTGGCGCGCCTCGGCACCCTGGCCCACGACGACGCCCGCCGCCTGCTCCAGCGCCATGGCCTTGATGGTGCGCTGGCCGGTTCGTCGTTGCCGCCCCGCACGCGCGACGCGATGCCCCCGGCTGCCGTCACCCTGATCGACACGCTGACGACAGACGGCAACTGGCTCCCCCACGCGACCGCACTCGCGGACTTCCATGCCACCGACGCCACGGGCGACCTCGCCATCCATCGCGTGCTGCGCTGGCTCGACGGCCAGCTGGTTGGCGTCGGTACGCCCGACCGCATCGCGCTTGCCGACCTGACGGGCTACGAGGACCAGCGGGCACCGCTCCTCGAGGACCTGCAGGCGTTCCTCCACGGCGCGCCCGCCAACGACGCGCTGCTCTACGGCCCGCCCGGCACCGGCAAGTCGGCAGCAGTGCGCGCCTGCGCCGACGCGTACGCCGATCAGGGCGTGCGCCTCGTGCAGGTCGAGCGCGATCAGCTCGACGACGTCGAGGAGGCGCTGCTCGCGCTGCGCGATGGGCCGCGCACGATCCTCTTCCTCGACGACCTCGTGGTCGACGACGATGATCGTCTCGACCGCATGCTGCGCGCCACGCTCGACGGTGGCGTGGCCGAGCGTCCGCCGAACGTCATCGTGTGGGCCACCTCGAACCGCCTCAATCTCATGCACTCCTCGCAGTCCGAGCGCGCCGACGACGTCGATCAGGCCGAGACCGCCGGGGAGAAGTCCGCGCTCGCCGCCCGCTTCGGCCGCCGCGTCCGCTTCGGCCGCCAGGACCGCGACGCCTACCTCGCGATCTGCCATCGCCTCGTGCGCGATCGCCTCGGCGAAGTGCCGGACGGGCTCGATGCCGAAGCGATGCGCTTCGCGGTGCAGGGACACGGACTGTCGGCGCGCACCGCCGTGCAGTTCGCCGACAGCTACCGGCGCTAGCCCAGCGTCACGGCCACGTGTGCGCGGATCGCGGCGCGCATGCGCTCCGGCGTGACCGACTCGGGGTGCAGCAGCACGTGCAGGGCGAGGCCGTCGATCAGCGCCGCGTAGGTGCGTGCCCACTCGGCAGCGTCCGTCTTGCGGAAGACCTTGGCCTTGATGCCGGCCTCGACGGCCTTCTCCATCTGGCGCCGCCAGCCCGCGTAGAGGCGCTCGTGGCGCTCGGCGAGATCGGGCGTGCGCGCTGCGCGGGCACCGAGCTCGCC
This sequence comes from Thermoleophilia bacterium, assembly GCA_037133755.1. Taxonomy (GTDB): domain Bacteria; phylum Actinomycetota; class Thermoleophilia; order Gaiellales; family F1-60-MAGs149; genus F1-60-MAGs149. The sequence continues at coordinate 4,009 of JBAXNN010000014.1, read as the reverse complement.
CCAGACCCGCTGGTCGTCCATCCGCTCCGGGGTGTCCGGCACCGAGGCGTCGCCAAGCGCGATCAGGACCTCGATCGGCGTGGTCGCGTGCTCGAGCTCGGCGGCCGTCCGCGCCGCGAAGCGCGACGCGAGCTCCTCCAGCGTGGCACCCAACACCTGGTTCTTGGTGGCGAACCAGTGCGTGATCGTGCCCGTGGAGACGTCGAGCTCGGCCGCGAGACCGCGCATGGTCGTTGCCTCGTAGCCCTCGCGGGCGATCAGGCGGATCGCGCCGTTGACGATCTCGGTGCGCCGCAGCGCCTCGACGGAGGTGCGGGGCATCAGCCCTGCTTCGGCCAGGCCGCCACGGCATGCGTGCCGCGCTTGCGCATCTCGTTGACGAGCACGACCTTCTGGATCTCGCTCGTGCCCTCCCAGATGCGGTCGACGCGCAAGTCGCGGTAGAACCGCTCGACGGCGTTCTCGCGCATGTAGCCGCGCCCGCCCAGCACCTGGACGCACGAGTCGACGACGCGGTTGGCCATCTCCGAGGCAAAGAGCTTGATCGACGCGGCCTTGGCGTGCAGGGTCTTCGGGTCGATCGTGCCCTGCGTGACTTCCCAAGCCACCTGGTACGTGACGGCGCGCGCCGCCGCGATGTCCGCGACGGCCTCGGCCAGCGGGAACGACACACCCTGGAATTCGATGATGCGCTCGCCGAACTGCTCACGCTCCTCGGCGTAGGCGAAGGCGTCCTCGAGGCAGCGCTCGGCACCGCCGAGGCAGCGCGCCGCGATCATCAGGCGCTCCTCCATGAACCACTCCTTGGTGAGGTTGTAGCCCTCGCCCACGGTGCCGAGCACGCGGTCCGCCCCGACCTTGACGTCGTGGTAGCGGAAGATCGGATGCTCGTAGACGAAGTGGTGCATGTAGCGGGGCGTGCGGAACTCCTCCACGCCCTCCTGATCGCGGTCGATCAGGAACGACGTCGGGCCCTCGCCCGGGACGTCGGCCACGACGATCTGGTAATCCGCGACGTCGCCGACGGTGACGTACCACTTCTCGCCGTTGAGGACGAAGCCGTCCCCGTCGCGGACGGCCTTCGTGGCCAGCACCGACGGATCGGAGCCAGCGTCGGCCTCGGTGATCGCGTAGCAGGAGCGGCGCTTGCCCTCGATCTCGGGGATCAGGAAGCGCTCGCGCTGCTCCGGCGTGCAGTACTTGAGCACGTTGGCCGGGCGCCAGACGACGTCCCACAGCGCGTTGGTCGAGCGGCCGAGCTGCTCCTGCGAGAGGACCTGCTCGAAGATCGACATGCCCTGGCCGCCCCACTCCGTGGCCATGTTGACCGCGTTAAGGTGCGCATCGAGCACGCCCTGGTAGGTCGGGGCGAGCTGCTCGGGCGTGAGGCCGTCGTTCTCGTCGCAGAGGATCTCGAGCGGGAGCAGATGCTCGTCGCAGAGCCGGCGGGAGCGCTGCTGAATCTCCAGCTCGCGCGCGTTCAGGGACAGGTCCATCGTGATTCCTTGGCTACGGGCGCGCTAGACGCGGGGGAACAGGGAGCGGGAGATGATCAGGCGCATGATGTCGCTGGTGCCCTCCCAGAGCTCCTCCAGCTTGGCGTCACGCAGCCACTTCTCGGCCGGGTACTCGCGCGAGTACGAGTAGCCGCCGAGTGTCTGGCAGCAGGCCCACGCCGAGAACCACGCGGCCTCGGACGCGGCGAGCTTCGCCATTGCGGCCTCGGTCGCGAAGTCCTGACCCGTGTCAGCCAGCAGCGCGGCGTGGCGCACCATCAGGCGCGCCTGATCCATCTTCATCTTGACGTCGGCGAGGCGGAACGACACGGCCTGGTTGACGTGAATCGGGGCGCCGAACGCCTTGCGCTCGGTGGCGTACTCGACGGCGTACTCGAACGCCGCGCGCGCCATGCCGACCTCGCCGGCCGCGAGCACGACCCGAGACTCATCGAACTTGCGCATCAGGCCTTTGAAGCCCATGCCCTCGGCGCCGATGCGGCGATCCTCGGGCAGGAAGACGTCCTTGAAGAAGATCTCGTGCGTCGGGATCGCGCGCTGACCGAGCTTGTGGAGCTTGTTGCCGACGGTGAAGCCCTCGTCGCCGTCCTCGACGATGAAGGCGGTGATGCCCTTGCTGCGCGTGCCCGGGGCGACCGTGGCGAAAACGATGTAGTACGAGGCGACGCCGGCGTTCGAGATCCAGGTCTTGGAGCCGTTCAGCTTGTAGCCGCCGTCGACCTTCTCCGCGTACGTGGTGATGCTGCTCGCGTCGGAGCCGGCCTCGGGCTCGGTCGTGGCGAGCGCGCCGAGCTTCGGCTTGGGGCCAGTCAGCGGGCGCACCCAGCGCTCCTGCTGCGCCTCGTCGCCGAGGGCGATGACCGTGCCGGCGAAGAACGAGGCCGAGCCGATGAAGTTGCCGATGGCGGCATCACCGAAGACGAGCTCCTCGTGGATGCGCGCTGCGGTCGTGAGGTCCATGATCCCGCCGCCACCGAGGTGCTCGGGCAGGTCGTAACAGGTCAGGCCGATCTCGGCCGCCTTGTAGAACGGATCCCACGGTGTCTCCTCGACCTCGTCGTAGTGCGCTGCGACAGGGCGGATCTCGTTGGCGGCGAAGTCGCGCGCGAGAGCGACGAGGTCGTCTTGGATATCGACGGGGGTGATCTCGGTCATGGCAGCGGACTCCTCAGTCGCACGGATGTGCGAACTGTCGCACAGGTGTTATGCCGAAGGCAAGTCGTCGTCTACCAGCACGCCTTCGCCACGGTGCCGCAGCGCCGGCAACAGCACCAGCGCACCGAGGACAAAGACCACGCCCGCCAGGACGTAGGCGACACGCACACCAAGTGCCTCGATCACCGGACCGGCCGTGGCGAGCCCGAGGATGAACGACGCCGTCGCCACCACCTCGGCGACAGAGAACACGCGCGAGCGGATGCGATCCGGCACCGCACGCTGGAAAAACGTCTGGCGCGCAACATTGACCATGCCGGAGGCCGCGCCACCGAACACGCTGACGACCAGCGCCATCACAAAGATCGGGCTCAACCCGATCGCAGCGATCATCACTCCGTCCACGATCATCCCGAAGAACAGCAGCGGGATCTCGATGGGCCGCTGGCCCATCCGACGCCCGGCCACCCATGAGCCCATCAGCATGCCGATGCCCCACGTCGAGATCAGTGCCGCGAAGCCGATCGAGCCAACGCCAAACAGCTTGGCGAGCGGCGCATCCGAGACCATCGCCCAGCCGACGATGCTGTACGCGACGACCTCAGCAGCAACGACGATCAGCAAGATACGCGTGCGGAAAACCAGGCGAATGCCCTCCATGAACGGTACGTCTCCCGCAGCCGTATCGCGCGCACGCTCTTGGAAGCGGCCTCGCACGCTCCAGACGAGGAAGGCAGACACGAGGAACGACACGGCGTTGATGCCGAACGCGGCGCCCGTGCCGACTGCACCAACCAGCACGCCACCGATCAGCGGACCGACGGTGATGCCCAGCGCGAACGCCTGCGAGACGAGGCCATTGGCCCACGCCAGATCCTCATCGGAGGCGAGATTGGGGATCGCCGCCTGCGAGGCGGGCAGAAACGGAACCTCGGCCATCGTGGCCAGCAGGGCCAGTCCGACCAGCATCCACGGCTGATCGGCAAAGACGAGCCCCACGAACACCGCGGCTGCGGCCACGTCGGAGATGATCATCACCATCCGCCGGTCGTAGGTGTCACCGAGCCAGCCGCCGATTGGCGTGAGGATGCCGAGCGCCGCGAACGTCGCCAGAAAGACCGCCGACACCCAGACGGCGGAGTTCGTCAACTCGTAGATCTGGAACGTCAGCGCGATCATGGCGACCTGCGAACCGGTCACCGAGATCGCCCGAGCAGCGCTCAGGCGACGAATGGCTGCGCGGGTGTTGAGCACGTGGTCAGGGTACGCGGTCGCAGCGCTCGACGATGCGAAGGCCTCGAGGTGGCTCGGTCGGAAACGACCGATTCACCTCGAGG
>JBAXNN010000013.1:0-79382 GCA_037133755.1 Thermoleophilia bacterium | reverse complement strand
CGTCGAGAGGATCAGCAGGCACACGCAGATCGGTGGTGGGTCGGCTGATGCGCCTCCAACCGGGAAGTTCCTCCGCTCGAGTTGACTGTAGACGGGGCGCATGCAGGGGATGACATGAGCGCGTCGCTGGCGGCCACGACTAGCCTACGACGATATGCGCGGTGTGATAATCGGGGGGTGGACATCACAACCGCGCGGATGTGATGTCCTCCCTGGATCGCGAGCGGCCCTTGATCGCCACCATCTGCACGCGTAGCCGGGTACCCTTTTCCCATGGATCGCCATCCCGATACCGCGCTCGTGCAGGGCGGGCGCCCGGAAGGCCCGGGCGCGATGCTCAACACGCCCATCGTGCTCAACAGCACCTACCGCGTCGGCGGCGACCTCAGCTACGGCCGCTCGGGCAACGAGACGTGGGAGGCCTTCGAGTCGGTGATGGGCGAGCTCGAAGGTGGCAGCGCCGTGGCGTTCGCCAGCGGCATCGCCGCAGCGACCGCCGTGCTCGACCTCGTGCCGATCGGTGGCACGATCGTCGCGCCGGTCTCGCTGTACATGGGCCTCTGGAGCCAGCTCATGGAGCGCGCGAAGGACGGCCGCGCCAACGTGCACTTCGTCGATCAGACCGATGTCGATGCCTTGCTGACCGCCGCCCAGGGTGCCGACCTCGTCTGGATCGAGACGCCGAGCAACCCGTTGATGCAGATCGCGGACATTGCGGCGATTGCCGAGGGCCTCGCTGACTCCACGCTGCTCGCTGTCGACGGCACCTTCACCACGCCGCTGCTCCAGCAGCCGCTGGCACTTGGCGCCGACCTCGTCGTGCACAGCGCGACGAAGTTGATCGGTGGCCACGCCGACCTGCTGATGGGCGTCGTGATTGGGAGCGACGAGCTCGCCGAGAAGCTCCGTGACAAGCGCTACGCCCACGGCGCCACGCCGGGAGCGCTCGAAGCCTTTCTGGCGCTCCGTGGCTTGCGCACCCTGTCGGTCCGGCTCGAGCGCGCGCAGGCGAACGCCCAGGCGATCGCGGAGTTCCTCGCCGAGTCGAACCACGTGACGTACGTGCTGTACCCCGGCCTGAGTTGGCACAAGGGCCACGCGCTCGCCGCCAAGCAGATGCAGGGGTTCGGCACGATGCTCTCCTTCGAGCTGGCCGCCGGGCACGAGACGGCAGAGCGCCTCTGCAACGCCACGCAGGTCTTCGCGAACGCCACGAGTCTCGGCGGTGTCGAGTCGCTGATGGAGGTGCGCGGCAACCGCGAGTCGGAGCGCGCAATGGGCACGCCACACGCACTGATCCGCGTCTCCGCGGGCATCGAGCACTGCGACGACCTGATCGCGGACCTCACGCAGGCGCTCGCCATCGCCCACCAGGGCTAGGGCGAGTCGGCCCGATGGCCAAGGACCTGCCGATCGGAAAGCTCCTCCGCGAGTGCGGCTACGCATCCGACGCGGCGCAGGCCGCGGGGCGTGAAGCCCTCGACGCCGCTGGTGTGACGCGTCCGGGCAAAGACCGGATCGTCGAGTGGAAGCGACCCGACGTCGTCGCGGCTCTCAAGGCGCGCGTGACGCTGCTCTGCGCACCGTGCCGCGAGGCCGGCCTCGGCCACGACTACCCCGAGGCGATCACGGCCGGCGCCGGCGACCGCTGCGTGGTCTGCGAGGGCAGTGCCACCCGACGTGGTGCGCTGATCCTGATCCGCGCCTGCCAGCGCGCGCGCTTCCACCGCGTGATCTTCGTCGGCGGCAACCCCGACGTCCATCGTGAGCTCCCGCTGTTGATGGGCGATGATCTTGACGTGCGCATCGTCGACGGCATGACGTCGCGGCCGGGGCGTGACGTCCAGCGCGAGATCGACGGCTGCGATGTCGTCGTGCTGCTCGGCTCGACGGAGATCAGCCACACGGTCAGCGCCACGTGGGCAGGGCCGAAAACGGTCGCCACCCAGTCGCGCGGCATCAGCGCCTTCCTGCTCGAGGCGGCGGAGAAGATCGACGCTCGTGCTGGCCGCGCTGGTTATTGACACCGGCTGCGTCTATCTTGATCGGATAGTCAGGATCGTTCAGGAGAGGGCACGCCATGCATGACGTCATCGTGATCGGAGCCGGTTTTGCAGGCTGCGCTGCCGCGCGCGAGGTGCGCCGCGCTGGCAAGACCCCCCTGATCATCGAGGCGCGCGACCGTATCGGCGGCCGCACGTGGACAGCCAATTGGGGCGAGCGGATCTACGAGCGCGGCGGCAACTTCTTCCACTGGTTCCAGCCCCACGCGTGGACCGAGATCACGGCGGCCGGCTGCACGCCGCTGGTCCTGCCGGACCCCGTCCGCGCCTCGCGCTTGGTCGGCGGGCAGGTACACGCAGCGGACGTGGGCGAGCACGACGCGATCATCGAGAGTGCCTGGGCCAAGTACAACGCCGGCTCGTGGGAGATCCTCCCGTACCCGCATGATCCACTCTCGCCGCTCAACGACATCGCGCGCCTCGACGGCATGACGATCGCCGAGCGCATCGCGGAGCTCGACCTCACCGCCGACGAGTACGGCGTCCTGATGGGCGAGTGCGAGGGGCTGGCGAGCGGCTACGCCGACGATGCCGGAGCGCTGTCCGTCCTGCGCTGGCACGCGTTGTGCGGCCATAACCTCCACAGCACGCAGCAGGCCTCCGGCGGCGACATCGCGGTCGCCGAGGGCACGATCGGCTTCCTCCAACCGATCCTCGACGCCGCCGCTTGCGAGGTCGTGCTCGACACGCCCATCGCGGCGATCGAGCAAGACGGCGAGCGCGTGGTCGTGACCACCCGTGCGGGCGAGGCGATTGCCGGCCGTGCCGTCGTCGTCACGATCCCGCTCAACGTGCTCGGTGACATCGCGTTCGAGCCGGGGCTCAGCGAGGCGAAGCAAGCCGGTATCGCGCTGGGGCACGCCGGCATCGGCAGCAAGGCGATGTTCAAGGTTCGCGGCCTCGACGAGACTGTCGTCGCACTCGCCGAAGATCATCCGTTCGGCTGGTTCACCACGCTGTTCGATGACGGCGATGAGCAGACGCTGGTCGCGTTTGGCCGTGACGGTGCCGACGTCCGAGACGATCTCGCTTGGGCGCAACGCGAATTGAGCCGGGTATTCCCCGAGGCGACGGTGCTCGAGGTGTCGTACCACGACTGGAAGGCCGACGAGTTCTCGCAGGGCACATGGGCGATCCACCGTCCCGGCTGGTACGCCAACCACCACGCGGCGATGCAGGAGCCCGAGGGTCGCGTGATCTTCGCGAGCGCCGATATCGCCGACGGCTGGGCGGGCTTTGTCGACGGCGCGCTCGAGTCGGGCAAGCGCGGTGGACGCTGGGCGGCCGCACAGGTCTAATCAAGACCGTTTCCAGACCATAACCAGACCGATTTGCAATTTGGTCTGATATTCGGTACCTTCCGGTCCGCAACCTCGGAAGGCATCGATGTACGACTACGGATTCTTCTCGTACGACTCGAAGGCGGACATGCTGGAGCGCTCCCGCGCGTTCTGGAATCCCGACAAGACTGACTTCTGGCAGGACGCCGGCATCGACCTGGTGATCGATCGCCGCGAGGGCTACTACCTCTGGGACATGGCCGGCCGCCGCCTAATCGACGTGCACCTCAACGGTGGTACGTACAACCTCGGCCATCGCAACCCCGAGCTGATCGCCACGCTCGAGCAGGCCATGCAGCACTTCGACATGGGCAACCACCACTTTCCGTCGCTCGCGCGCACCGCGCTGGCCGAGGCACTCGTCAAGACGTGCGCCCCGAACATGCGCCGCGTCATCTACGGCGCCGCGGGCGGTGAGGCGATCGACATCGCCATCAAGACGGCGCGTCACACCAAGCAGCGCCGCAAGATCGTCTCGCTGATCAAGGCGTACCACGGCCACACCGGCCTCGCCGTCGGCACGGGTGACGACCGCTTCTCGAAGCTGTTTCTCGCGGACCATCCCGAGGAGTTCATCAACGTCCCGTTCAACGACCTCAACGCGATGGAAGACGCGCTCAAGGGCCGCGATGTCGCTGCGGTGCTGATCGAGTCGATCCCCGCAACCTACGGCTTCCCGCTCCCCGAGCCCGGCTACCTCCAGGGCGTCAAGCGCCTCTGCGAGCAGTACGACACGCTCTACATCGCCGACGAGGTGCAGACCGGCCTGATGCGCACGGGCGAGATGTGGTGCATCTCGAAGTCGGGCGTCGAGCCGGACATCATGGTCATCGGCAAGGGCATCTCCGGCGGCATGTACCCACTGTCGTGCGTCGTCGTCTCCGAGGAGTGCTCGGCCTGGCTCAAGGAGGATGGCTTCGGCCACATCACCACGGTCGGCGGATCGGAGCTCGGCTGCATCGTCGGCATGAAGGTGCTCGAGATCTGCGGTCGGCCCGAGGTGCGTTCGATGGTGCACTACATGGCCGAGCGCTTTCAGCAGGGCCTGCGCCAGATCCAGGAGATCTACCCCGACTGGTTTGTCGGCATCCGCCAGGACGGCGTCGTGATTGGCCTCGAGTTCAACCATCCCACCGGCGCGAAGATCGTGATGAAGCATCTCTACGCACACGGCATCTGGGCGATCTTCTCCACGCTCGATCCGCGCGTGCTGCAGTACAAGCCCGGCATTCTGCTGAGCCCCGAGCTGGTCGACGAGATCCTCGACCGCACGGAGATCGCGATCGGCAAGGCGTACACCGAGTGGAAGTCCATGTCGCGCCAGGCGGTGACGGCATGAGCATGATCGAGCTGGAGCGCCGCGATCCTCCCGGGGCCGCTCGCGCCGCGATGATGCTGCAGCGCGCCCACTGGGCCGCCGAGACCTTCGCGCGCTACGACCGCACCCGCGTCGTGCGCATTCTCGACGCCGTCGCCGAGGCGGCCGAGGCCCACGCCGAGCGCTTTGCCGAAGAGGCCGTCGCCGAGACCGGCATGGGCGTCGTCGAGCACAAGATCCTCAAAAACCGCATGCTCTCGCGCGGCCTCTGGGATCACTACCGCGACCACGACTTCGTCAGCCCGCGCATCGATGCCGACGCCAAGATCCTCGAGCTGCCGCGTCCTGCCGGCGTGATCTTCGCGCTCACGCCCGTCACGAACCCCGTTGCGACCGTGTACTTCAAGGTGATGCTCGCGCTGATGACACGCAATGCGATCGTCGTGAGTCCGCACCCTGGCGCCAAGCATGTCTGCGCCGACGCGGTGCGCATGCTCTCCGACGCCGCGGTCCGCGCCGGCGCCCCCGACGGCTGCATCCAGATCGTCGAGGAGCCGTCGATCCCGCTAATCGAGGCGCTGATGACCGACCCGACCACCGACGTCGTCGTCGCGACCGGCGGCGGTGCCGTCGTGCGCGCCGCCTATCGCTCGGGCAACCCTGCCCTCGGCGTCGGCCCCGGCAACGTGCCGTCGTTCGTCGACGCCAGCGCCGACATCAACGCGGCCGCCCGCGAGATCATCGACTCCAAGTCGTTCGACCACTCCATCCTCTGCACCAACGAGTCGGTCGTGATCGTCGAAGAGGAGGTCGCCGACCAGCTCGAGCGCGAGCTGCGCAAGCACGGCGGCCACATCGTCGACGCCAGCGAGGTTGAGCAGGTGCGCGAGCACCTCTTCCCCAACGGCCACATGCGCCTCGACCTGATCGGCAAGAGCGCACTCGAGCTCGCCGAGGCCGCGCAGCTGAAGGTGCCCGCAAACACGCGCGTGCTGATCGCGCCGTTCTCGCTCGTCGTGCCCGAGGAGCCGCTGGCACACGAGAAGTTGTTCCCGCTGCTGGGCCTCGTCCGCGTGCCCAACACGCGCGCTGGCATCTCGGCCGCTCAGGCGATGCTGCGCATCACCGGCGCTGGCCACTCGGCTTCGATCCACTCGCGCAACGCGCGGACGATCATGGCCTACGGCGCTGCCGTCAAGGTGCTGCGCGTCTCGGTCAACGTCGGCAACAGCCTCGGCTCCGCCGGTGCACTGACCAACCTCTCGCCCACGATGACGATCGGCACCGGCTTCTACGGCCGCTCGTCGGTCGGCGAGAACCTCGAGCCGCGCCACCTGATCAACCTGATGCGCGTCGCGTACAACGCCGACGCCTCCGTGCCCTTCGACGACTTCACCGGACTCGAGCCGTGGGTCCTCGAGGCCGCCGCGACCACCGTCGCCGCGCCGATCGAGCACGCCGCCCCCGCACCCGAAAACGACCTGCTGCGCGAGGAGATCCGCAAGGTGATCCTCGAGGAGCTCAAGGAGCTGACCCGTCAGTGAGTAACGCAACCGCCGTCGAGCTCCGCTCCTGCATCTATCTCGACCAGCTGCAGCCGCAGACCATGTGTTACCTCGGCTCCTGGATCAAGGGCCGCCTGCCGCGCGCCGGCATGGCCGCGCAGATCATCGAGGTCGCACCGGGTCTCGACATCGAGGCGCTCACCGACGTCGCCCTCAAGCACGATCGCGTCGAGGCCGGCATCCTCTTCGTCGAGCGCACCTTCGGCTACCTCGAGATGCACTCGCTCTCGCCCGCCGCGGTCAAGTCGGCGACCAGCGCCGTGCTCGACGCGCTCGACCTGTCGGGTCGCGACTCGATGAAGCCGAAGATCCTGGCCAAGAAGGTCATCTCGCGCGTCGACGGCCAGCACGCCTTCCTGATCAACCGCAACAAGATCGGCTCGATGCTTCTGCCGGGCGAGTCGCTGTTCGTGCTCGAGTGCCAGCCCGCCTCGTACGCGATCCTCGCGACCAACGAGGCCGAGAAGGCCGCCGACATCAAGGTGATCGACTACCGCATGATCGGCGCCACCGGACGCGTTTACCTGTCCGGCGAGGAGGCCAGCGTCCGTGCTGCAGGCGAAGCAGCCGTCGCAGCGCTGGAGGCAATCGCGTGAGCGAAGCCCCCGTCAACGAGAGCGCCGAGATGCACACGGCACTGAAGACCGCGCTCGCCGAGCTGCTGCCCGACATGCTGCGCGAGCACCAGACGGCTCCGGTCGCCCAGGTGCCCGCGCCGCCCGTCGCGCAGACGCTGCGCCCGAGCACCTGGCACCCGTCGCAACAGGCTCCCGATCCGGCGGGCAACGCTGCACCAGCTGCCGCACCGGCTGCGGGGAGTGCCGTCGAGCACGTGCGGCTCAAGGACGACCGCGACCTTGACGCCTTCGTGCGCTCGCTGGCACGCCGGCTGGAACAGCCGGCAGAGCGCGCCGCGATCGCGGCTGGCCGTATCCGCTTCACCATGTCGGGGCACGGCAGCACCGCCGCGCCCGCAACCGCCTCGACCGGCGGCGTTGAGCGCATCGAGCGCGGCGCCGTCACCGAGCGCATCATCGAGCGCGCCGCCCAGAATGGCGGCGTCCTCGTCCTCGGCCCCAAGGCCGTGCTCACGCCGATGGGCAAAGATCGTGCCCGCGCGCTCGGCGTCCAGATCCAGAGGGAGGCAGCATGCTGAAAGGCACCGTGACCGGTTCCGTGTGGTCGACCAAGCGCGTCGACGATATGCCACACGGAGCGTTTCTTGAGGTAGAGCTCGAGGGCGGCAGTTCGATCGTCGCGTTCGACATCCTCGGCTCGGGGGTCGGCGAGAGGGTCCTCGTCGCCACCGGCTCCGTCGCCGCCGCGCGGTTTGCGCCGGCCCACCCGCCGATCGATGCGCTAATCGTCGGCCTGATCGACCAGACCTAGACCCACATTCATCCAGCACGTCCAGTTCGAGATCCAAGGAGGGATCACATGTCTGAAGCACTCGGAATGATCGAGACCAAGGGGTACGTCGCCGCACTCGCCGCCGCGGACGCCATGGTCAAGGCCGCCAACGTGACCATCGTCGGTCGCGAGGAGGTCGGTGACGGGCTCGTCGCAGTCGTCATCCAGGGCGACGTCGGTGCCGTCAAGGCCGCCACGGAGGCCGGTTCGGAGACCGCCGCAACCGTCGGCGAGCTCGTGTCCGCGCACGTCATCCCGCGCCCGCACGCCGAGCTCGGCAAGCACTTCACGGCCGGCAAGTAAGGAGCACCCGATGGCCGGACCGGATATCGAACTGCGCGTCTACCTCCCCATCCCCGAGCTGCGTCGGCAGTTCGCGGCCTACATGGGGACGCCGACGCGCGCTCGTGGCTACCCGCCGATGGAGGGCGAGCACGCTCTCATCGTCGAGGTCGCTCCCGGTCTGGCCATCGAGCGCGTCATCGACCTGGCGCTCAAGGCCGTCCCTGAGGTCGAGCCCGGCATCCTCTTCGTGGAGCGTCAGTTCGGCGTTCTCGAGCTGCATGCCAAGGATGCAGAGACAGTCGAGCGCGCAGGCGCGGCGATCCTCGCCGGCATCAACGCCGAGCCGTCGCATCAGCTCAAGCCCCGCATCCTCTACTCGGATGTGATCGAGGACATCACCGACCAGCACGCGGTGATCGTCAACCGCAACCGCCAGGCCTCGATGGTCCTGCCGGGCGAGTCGCTGCTCGTCTACGAGATGGCTCCCGCACTGTTCGCAGCGATGGCCGCCAACGAGGCCGAGCGCGTGGCCCCGGACGTCACCGTCGTCGACATCGCGATGATCGGCGCCACGGGCCGCATCTACATGAGCGGCAAGACCGAGAGCGTTCTCAAGGCCCGCGATGAGATCACGCGCGTCCTCGAGGCCGTTGTCGGCCGCGATCACGGGTAGGTAGAACCGATGTCCCGAAGGGGTCAGACCCTTTTGGGACATTGCAGCATTGCGGTCTGATTCGATATCGGCCGGATGTCCCAAAAGGGTCTGACCCCTTCGGGACATCGGTCTGGTCGAACAGACCGGATACCCATATACTCCTGCCCCTGAGGAGAGGTGGAGCCCATGGCAGAGGTCGTGGATCAAGACGAGGTCGATCGCCTGGCACAGGCTGCGCTTGCGCACTACGACGTGTCGCCGAGCTGCGCGCTCCAGCTGGTCAACCTGTCCGAGAACTGGACGTACCGCGTCGAGGATCCCGACTCTGGCATCACCTACGCCCTGCGCGTGCACCGCATCGGGTACCACACGCCCGAGGAGATCGCCTCCGAGCTGATGTGGATCGACGCGCTCCAGCAGGAGGACGTCGTCGGCACCGTCACGGCGTTGCCCGCCCGTAGCGGCGAGCGCGTGATCCAGCTGGGTACGGCAGCACTGCCCGAGCGCAGCGTCGTGTTGTTCGCCTGGGAAGAGGGTGCGCCACCCGATCCGGACGCCGACCTGATCCCGGTCTACCGCACGCTCGGCGCAATCAGTGCCGGCATGCACGAGCACGCGCGCCGCTGGCAGCAGCCAGCCGCCTTCACGCGCTTCAGTTGGGATTTCGACACCGCGCTCGGCCCGCAGGGCCATTGGGGCCCGTGGCAGGATGCCGTCGGCCTCGACGCCGAGAAGCGTGATCTCTTCCAGCGCACCGTCGACGTCGTCGATCGTCGCCTGCAGGCGTACGGCAAGGGCCCTGAGCGCTACGGCCTGATCCACGCCGACATGCGCCCCGCCAACGTGCTGGTGCTCGGCGACCACGTGCGCGCGATCGACTTCGACGACTGCGGCTCCGGGTGGTTCATGTACGACTTTGCGACCACGATCTCGTTCATCGAGGAGCACCCCATGGTGCCCGAGTGGCGCGCATCGTGGCTCGAGGGCTATCGCTCCGCTGGCACGCTCAGCGCCGAGGACGAGGCCGAACTCGACACCTTCGTGATGCTGCGCCGCATGATGCTGCTCTGCTGGGTCGGCTCGCACTACGCCCACGCCCTCGAGGCGCAGGAGCTCGGCGCCGATTTCACGCTCGCCACGTGTCCGCTTGCGGAGACGTATCTCTCGCACTACGCCTGACCAGGAGGTCACCACCATGAGCAAGATGTTCAACTCCCTTGAGGGCCGCAGCGTCCTCGTCACCGGCGGCACCAAGGGCATTGGCCTTGGCATCGCGCGGGTCTTCGCCGAGGCGGGCTGCAAGGTCGCCGTCTCCGGCCGCGACGAGGCCACCGGTGCTGCCGCCGTCGCCTCGCTCGGCGCCAACGCCTCGTTCGTCAAGGGCGACGTCAGCCGTGCCGAGGACTGCAAGCGCGTCGTCGACGAGACCGTTGCCCTGCATGGCAGCCTCGACGTGCTCTGCGCGAACGCCGGCATCTTCCCCGAGTGCCGCCTCGAGGACATGACCGAAGAGGCACTCGACCTGATGCTCGACACGAATCTCAAGGGCAACATCCTCTCCGTCGCGCATGCCATCCCCGCGCTCGCGAAATCGGGCCACGGCCGCATCATCCTGACGTCGTCGATCACCGGCCCGTTTACGGCGATCCCCGCGCTGTCGCACTACGGCGCGTCGAAGGCCGGTCAGCTGGGCTTCATGCGCGGTGCCGCCATGGAGCTGGCACCGAAGAAGATCACGATCAACGCGGTGCTGCCGGGCAACATCCTGACCGAGGGCCTGGTCGGGCTCGGCGAGGACTACCTGCGCACGGCAGCCGAGTCGATCCCGCTCGGCAAGCTCGGCGACCTCGAGGACATCGGCTACGCCGCGATGTTCCTCGCCACCGATGAAGCCAAGTTCATCACCGGCCAGACGATCGTCGTCGACGGCGGCCAGACGCTGCCCGAGGCGCCGTCCGCGATGGAGGCGATCTGAGCAAGGCCACGCCAGCGGACGACAAGGGTGCCGCCGGGCAGCTTGGCCCGGCCGGTATCGGCGTGCGCGATCGGATCCTGAGCGAGATCGCCAGCGGCGCGCTCGCACCAGGTGAGCGCCTCGGCGGCGAGCGCGATCTCGCCGAGCATTACGGCGTCAGCCGCTCGACGCTGCGTGCTGCGCTGGGCGCACTCGAGACGATGGGCGCAGTGCGTCGGCAGTCGGGCCGCACGGGCGGCACGTTCGTCGCGGCGCGCAAGGTCGAGCGCGACCTGCGCAGCATGGCCGGCCTGCCGTCGTACCTCCGACGCCAGGGGTTCTCGGCCGATGCCCGCGTGCTCTCGACCGCGACGATCGAGGCCGACGCCGAGACGGCCGCGGCGCTCGACCTTGCGGTCGGCGCGCTGGTGCTCGAGATCGTCCGCGTGCGTCTTGCCGACGGCGAGCCGATCTCGTACGAGCGCGCGCGCTTCCCCGCCGCGCGCTTCGCCGGCATGCTCGACCACGGCCTCGGCGGCTCGCTCTACGAGCTGCTGCAGAGCGAGTTCGACGTGAAGCCCGGCGAGGCGATGGAGCAGATCGAGATCGTCGGCGCCGGCTCTGCCGAGGCCAAGGTGCTCGAGGTCAAGCGCTCCACGCCACTCGTCGCGATCATCCGCACCGCCTGGGACCGCGACGGCCGCCCGTTCGAGCACTCGCACGACCTGTTCCGCTCCGACCGCGTGCGCATCGTCGTGCGCACCCCGGCTGGCGAGTCCGCCGCGCGCGGCGTGGCCAGCACGATCGAGGTGGTGGCATGACCGAGCACTACATCGGCCGCGACGCGCCCACCCACCGCCGCTGGGACGTCACCGTCCCGCCGGTCGTGATGGCCCGGCCCGGCGACGTGATCGTCGCCGAAACCGACGACTTCGCGGCCGGTCAGATCACCCGCGACTCGCCTGCCTCGGCACTGCTCGAGGTCGATTTCGACCTGATCTACCCGCTGGCCGGCCCGATCCACGTCGAGGGGGCCGAGCCGGGGGATGCGCTGGCGATCGAGATCCTCGGCTTCGAGCTGCCCGAGTGGGGATGGTCGTGCATCATCCCCGGCTTCGGCCTGCTCCCGCCCGGTGAGTTTCCCGAGCCCGTCCTGCGCATCTTCGACCTGACCGACGGCGACACGACCGAGCTCTGCCCCGGCGTGCGCATTCCGATCGAGCCGTTCTGCGGGACCATGGGCGTACCCGGGCCCGGCATGCGCGACGTGCCGATCCCGCCGCCCCACGCTGGCGGTGGCAACGTCGACTGCCGGCACCTGACGGCCGGCACCACGCTCTACCTGCCCGTTGGAGCACCCGGCGGCCTGTTCTCGCTCGGCGATGCGCACGCCGCACAGGGCGATGGCGAGGTCGCGATTGCCGGCATCGAGTGCGCGATGACCACGCGCATCAAGGTCGACGTCGTCAAGGGCCTGTCCATTCCCGCACCGCAGCTGCGCCGTCCGCCGGGCTCGCTCACGCCACGCGTCGATCACGCCGGCTGGTACGGCACGACCGGTGTGGAGACCGACCTGATGGAAGGCGCACGCAGCGCGGTGCGCGCCATGATCGATCACCTCGTCCGCGAGCGCGGCCTCTCCCGCGAGGACGCGTACATCCTCTGTGCGCTGGCCGGCGACCTGAAGATCACCGAGGTCGTCGACGCGCCGATGTGGATGGTCGGGTGCTTCATGCCCGACGCCGTCTTCGTCGACTGATCGTCAGATCAATTCCCGCGGTTCGCGGGTCGAAAACCGCCGCCTTTTCTGGTTGAATTCCCGCGGAGACCGCAGCACCTGCCGCGGGGAGAGAAGGAGGATCAATGACCGACCACCACGGAGTGGGTGTCGGGCGTCAGGGGACGATCGAGACGGTCTCGATCTCTGACACTGAAGCCGGCCGGCTCAAGCCCGGGGCCATCGGCCTGATGGGCGTCATCTTCGTTGCCGTTACGGGAGCCGCGCCAATCTCGGCCATGCTCTTCAACGTGCCGTTCGCCACCGGCTTCGGCACCGGCTACTACACGCCGGCCGCCTTCCTGTTCGCGGCGATCATTCTGACGATCTTCTCGATCGGCTACGTCGCGATGGCGAAGGAGATCAGCGCCGCAGGCGGCTTCTACTCGTTCATCTCGCATGGCCTCGGCCAGGCACTCGGTCTCGCCACGGGTATCTGCGGTGTGGTCGCGTACGCACTCTTCGAAATCTCGCTGCTCGGCGGCTTCGCGTACTTCTTCTCGACGAACTTCAACTCATGGTTCGGCTGGGAGATCCCCTGGATCCTGCCCGCCGTCGTGGCGTCGATCCTGATCACGATCCTCTGCTGGTTCGACGTCGAGCTGTCGGTCAAGGTGCTCGGTGTCGCATTGGTCGCCGAGATCATCATCCTGACGATCTTCGACGTGCTGGTCTTCGGCCAGGGTGGCAGCGACACGGGCATCGCGTACGACTCGATCAACGTGTTCAAGCTGACCGATCCGGGCGTCGGGCTCGCCGCCGGCGTCGGCGTGTTCCTCGCGTTCTGGTCCTGGGTCGGCTTCGAGGCGGTTCCGAACTACGCCGAGGAGTCGAAGGATCCCAAGCGCAACGTCGTGCGCGCCACGATGATCGCGGTAATCGGCCTCGGCGTCGGCTACGTGATCACGTCGGTCGCGTTCGAGTCGGCCTTCCCGAAGGACCAGGTCGTCGAGGCGGCACAGGATCCGGCCGGACCGTTCTTCGTCGCCATGGAGGCGTTCGGCACGCACTGGCTCGCCACGATCATGCAGATCCTGATCCTGACGGGTGCCTTCGCCTGCGCGATGGCCTTCCACAACGTGACGATGCGGTACTTCTACGCGATGGGTCGTGAGGGCATCCTGCCCAAGGCGCTCGGCAGCACGCACAAGAAGTACAAGGTGCCGCACGTCGCCAACGTCTCGGCGATGGTCGTCGCGCTGGTGATCATGCTGATCTGGGGCATCTTCTCGGGCTTCGGCTTCGACAAGGCCTTCGACACCGCGTACGTCCGCATCTACACGATGATGGCCGTGCAGGGCGTGGTCTGGATCCTCGCGATCCAGGCGCTGTGCGCCATCGCGATCATCGTCTGGTTCCGCAAGGACGGCCGCAAGGGCAACGTCATCACCACGATCATCTGCCCGGTCATCGCGATCGTCGGCCAGGTGTTCGCGATCTTCCTGCTCTTCAAGAACATCGACGTCCTCGCCGGCACGATCTCGTACGTGCAGGCGATCGGCCCGATCGCCGTGATCCTCGTGATCGCGGCCCTTGCGTACGCCCTCATCCTGAGGAGCCAGAACCGCGCGAAGTTCGATCAGATCGGCCGCGTCATCGACGACACGGGCGACCTGTAGGCCAAACCACGGGGTCCGCGTCTTCGGACGCGGGCCCCGTTCCCTACTGGGTCTTCGCCAGGGCGGCGGCCTTGCGTGCTGTCCACACCGACGTCTCGGCGTACCACGTCCCGAGGTAGTCGCCGGCGAGGTGCACGCGACCGAGCGGCTGCATCAGCGGCTGCTGAATGCGGCTGCGGCCGACGAACGGGTACGGGATGCCCGGGTCGACGCGATGCAGAAGGCGCTCAACGACATGGCCCTTCAGTTCGGGCAGCGTGTCTTCGAGATCGCGCTGGAAGAGATCGAGAATCGCCTCGTCCGAGTCGCCGACGATGCGCCGTGCGAGGTTAGCCGTGGCGTACGTCATGAAGCTCGAGCCCTTCACGCGCTTGGGCATCAGCACGTTGCCCATGTTGAAGAGCATCGACGTCGCGCGGTCGGGTGTCGCAATCGCGTAGATGTCGTCCCAGCGCTGAGGGCCGTCCTCGTCGGTGAGGAACGCGGCGGAGATCATCGGGCCGTACGTGATCGCGCGCAGGGCGGCATCCGTCTCGGCGGGCAGGCCCTCAACGATCTCGGCGGTCACGTGCGAGGGCGTCGTGACGATCGCGGCCTTCGCGCGCAGGACGCGGCGCGTGCCGTTGTCATCGCACTCGACCGTCACGCCGTCGGCGTCTTGTGCCACGCGCGTCACGTTGACACCAAACCGGATGCGGTCACCGTGCGGGGCAGCCAGGCCGTCAATCAGCGTCTGCGGCCCACCAACAATGTTGCGGCCGAGGCCGTCCTCCTGATTCCACGCCAGGTGGAAGTAGCCGACGCCATAGCCGGCCGCGATCTGCTCGGGCTCGCCCGTGCCACGCGTGAGCGTGCAGCGGAAGAACGCGTCGACCTCGGGCTGCAGTACTCCGAGCTTCTGCGTGAACGACTGGTCGTCCATGAAGTCGAGCATCCGCTGCTGCAACGCGGCGGGCTCCTCGCCCGGCCGCGGCTTCGCCATCGCGCCGTACTCGGCCACGAGCTTGCGCAGCTTGAGCCCCGTGCGAACGAACGCGGCGCGGCCACGCAGCGAGATCGGCAGCTTGAACGGATACAGCTCGAGCGGCCCCTCGGCCACGAGCTTGCCCTTGTACGAGACACCCGTGAGCACGCCGGGAATGTCGCGCGGCTCGGCGCCGACCTCACGCATCAGCGTGCCCGCCGCCGAGTTGTCGCCCGCGTAGACGTGCGCGCCAAGGTTGAGCCAGAGATCGCCGCGAGCCTCGGAGCGGATGCGGCCGCCCACGCGGTTGGCGCGCTCGAGCACGACGACGTCCCGATCGCGCAGATCCCACGCGGCGCTGAGGCCGGCGATGCCGGCGCCGATCACGATCACGTCGTGCTGCTCGGGCTCCATTGGGTCAGGGTAGACGACGGGAACGCCTCGAGGTGGCTCGGTCGGCAACGACCGATTCACCTCGAGGCGATCCCGTCGCCTCTGTGGATCAACCGCGTCAGAAATGACGTTGGTTACACAGGATGTTGGAACCAGGCGACGCGATGACCTCGAGGTGAATCGGCCCTTTCGGACCGAGCCACCTCGAGGCCTTCGCGTCGTCAGACGCGATCAACCGACAGGCCTTCGCGTCGTCAGACGCCTAGGCCCGCAAAGCGTGCGCGATCGCGCTCACGCCCGCGGGTGTGACACCGCAGCAGCCGCCGATCAGCGTCGCACCGGCTGCAGCCCAGCTGCGGACCGTGTCGTCGGGGAAGCCCCCGGCACCGCCGACCGCCCACTCGCGTGCCATGCCGTCCCAGACGCGGCCGTCGTTCGGGTAGACGATCACCGCGAGGTCGGGTGCCGCGGCACGGCAGCGTTCAATCAGCTTGAGGACGTGCTCGGGCGCGGTGCAGTTGCAACCGACCGCGCGGATGCCCGGTGCGTCCTTGACGCGCGCGATGGCGTCCTCGATCGGCGACCCGTCGGCGATGTGCCCGCCGTCGCGGCACTGGAACGACACCCAAGCGGCGGGGCCGGCGAACTCGTCCTGCAGGCGCGCGATCGCGTCGGCCTCGAGCAGGTTGGGAATCGTCTCCCACGCCAGCACGTCAGGACCGGGCCCGAGCAGCGCGGCGACACGCGGTCGGTGAAAGCGGAAGATCTCCTCGACGCCCGCACCCTCGTAATCACCCGTGTACTCCTGGCCGTTCGCCATCATCGCGCCGTACGGGCCGAGCGAGGCGGCGACGAGCGTGAAGGGCGCGTCGGGCTGCTCGCGCTCGAACGACACGCGGGCGGCCTGCGCCAGCGTGACGCTCGTGCCCAGCAGACGGTCGGCATCGGAGGCGGGAATGCCCGCGGTCGCGAACGTCTCCTGGCTGGCCTGGTACGAGGCGGTGATCACGACGCGCGCACCGGCACGCAGATAATTGAGGTGCACGGCCTCAACGGCAGCGGGGCCGTCTTCGAGCAGGCGCGCCGACCAGAGATCACTCGACAGGTCGTAGTCCATCGCCTCGAGCTCGGTGGCGAAACCCCCGTCGATCGGCACAGGCCCCTCGCGGATCAGGTCGTCGAACGCCGTCATGCGTCGAGCTGTTCCTTGACGTTCTCCGCCGACCACGCACCCGTGCGCGCCGCAGTCTCGGCGTACCACGAGCCGAGGTAGTCGCCCGCGAGATGGATGCGGCCGAGCGGCTGCGTCAGGGCAGGCTGCAGCTTGCCGCGCCCGACGTGCGGGAAGGGCAGACCGCCATCGACCTTGCGCAGCACGCGCTCGACGATGCGGCCCTTGATCTCCGGCAGCACCTCCTCGAGGTCGCGCTGGTACGCGTCGAGGACGTCCTCATCCTCCATCGCGAGCGCCTTCTTGCCGAGGTCTGCCACCGCGTAGACCATGAAGCTCGTGCCCTTCGTCCGGGGTGCACCCGTCGCGCGCAGGATGTTGTCCATGTTGAAGAGCATCGTGATCGAGCGATCCGGCGTGGCGATCGCGTACACGTCGTCCCACGGCTGGGGCCCGTCCTCGTCGGTGAGGAACGCGGCGCAGACGTTGGGGCCGTAGCGGAGCTCGTGCATCGCGGCGAGCATGTCGGCCGGGAGGCCCTCGACGATGTCGCGCGTCACGAACGCCTGTGACGAGACAACCGCGGCCTTGGCACGGAGCGAATGCTGCTCGCCGTTCAGCGTGTACTCCACCGTCACGCCATCAGCATCCTGCGCCACGCGGGTCACCTCGGCACCAAGGCGCATCCGGTCGCCGTGCGGCGCGGCCAGCGCGTCCATCAGCGTCTGCGTGCCACCGACGATGTTGCGTCCCATGCCACCGGTCTTGTCCCAGACCATGTGGAAGTACCCGATGCCGTACCCCGCCGCGATCTCCTCGGGCTCGCCGGTGCCGCGCGTGAGCGTGCAGCGGAAGAACGCGTCGACCTCGGGAGACAGCGGGCCGAGCGCGTCCATCGCCGAGTGGTCGTCCATGTAGTTGAGCATCCGCTGCTGGCGCTGGGGCAGCGTCTCGCCGGGGACGGGCGCCTGCATCTTCGCGTACGCCGCAACGTGGCGCCGGAGCTTCAGCCCCGTGCGCATGAACTCGAGCTTGCCACGCCACGAGATCGGCAGGCGAAACGGATAGAGCTCGACGCGGCCATTCGTCACGCGCTTGCCCCTGTACGAGATGCCCGTGAGCGTCCCAGGAATGTCCATCGCCACGGCACCGGACTCGCGCACGAGCCGCCCGACGGCGGAGTCGTCGCCGGCGAAGACGTGCGCACCGAGGTTGAGCCAGTGCTCACCGCGTGGCACCGACATCAGACGGCCGCCGACGCGATCGGTCGATTCGAGGACGATCGGAGCGCGGTCGCGCAGGTCCCAGGCGGCCGAGAGCCCGGCCATGCCCGCGCCGATGACGACGACGTTAGTGGTCTCCTGCGCTTCAGCCACGGCACGATGCTACCCGTTCCCGAGGGCCGATCGGCTGATCGGCGGAACGCCGTAGACTTCCCGGGACCGAAGATGACGATTCTCCCCACCCACATCGACCGTGGTGATGCGCAGTTCGCTGCCCGCAAGGCCGAAATGGATGCACTGATCGCGCTGCTGGCCGAGCGTCGCGCACAGGTTGCGACCGGCGGGTCGGAGGCGGCGCGCGAGAAGCACCACGGCCGCGACAAGCTGCTGGCCCGCGAGCGCATCGACCGCCTCGTCGATCCCGACGGCGCATTCCTCGAGCTTGGCGCACTTGCCGCGTGGGACCAGTACGACGGCGTCGTGCCATCGGCGGGCATCGTCACCGGCATCGGCGTCGTCGAGGGCCGCGCGTGCGTGATCGTCGCCAACGACGCGACGGTCAAGGGCGGCACGTACTACCCGCTTACCGTGAAGAAGCACCTGCGGGCGCAGGAAGTCGCGCTCGAGAACCGACTGCCCTGCATCTACCTCGTCGACTCGGGCGGAGCCTTCCTGCCGATGCAGGCCGATGTCTTCCCCGACCGCGACCACTTCGGCCGCATCTTCTACAACCAGGCCCGCATGTCGCAGGAGGGGATCGCCCAGATCGCCGCGGTGATGGGCTCGTGCACCGCCGGTGGCGCGTACGTGCCGGCCATGAGCGACGAGACAATCATCGTCAAGGGCACCGGCACGATCTTCCTCGGCGGCCCGCCGCTCGTGAAGGCCGCGACGGGTGAAGAGGTGACGGCCGAGGACCTCGGCGGCAGCGCCGTCCACACCCGCATCTCCGGCGTGGCCGACCACGAGGCGATCGACGACGAGCACGCTCTTGCCCTGGTGCGCGAGGCGATCCGCACGCTCGGCCCCGCGCCCGCGCCGACGTGGACCGTCGACAGGCCCGAGGCACCGCTGCACGACCCCGAGGACCTGCTCGGCATCGTGCCCGTCGACTACCGCGTGCCGTACGACGTGCGCGAGGTGATCGGCCGCACCGTCGACGGCAGCCGATTCCACGAGTTCAAGCGCGAGTACGGCGAAACGCTGGTGTGCGGCTTCGCCTCGATCGAGGGCCAGCCGGTCGCGATTCTCGCCAACAACGGCGTGCTCGTCTCGGCTGCCGCACTCAAGGGCGCGCACTTCGTCGAGCTCGCCTGCCAGCGCAAGCTCCCGCTCGTCTTCCTGCAGAACATCACGGGCTTCATGGTCGGCACGCGTGCCGAGCATGGCGGCATCGCCAAGGACGGCGCCAAGCTCGTCACCGCCGTGTCGTGTGCGCAGGTCCCGAAGTTCACCGTCGTGATCGGCGGCTCGTTCGGCGCCGGTAACTACGGCATGTGCGGCCGCGCCTTCCAGCCGCGCCAGCTGTGGGCCTGGCCGAACGCGCGCACCGGTGTGATGGGTGCCGAGCAGGCCGCCCTCGTCCTGGCCCAAGTTGGAAGCGATGCCGCAGAAGAGGCGCGCGTGCGCCTCGAAGAGGAGAGCGACGCGTACTTCTCGACCTCGCGCCTCTGGGATGACGGCCTGATCGACCCGCGCGATACACGTCGCGTGCTCGCCCTTGGCATCGCCGCCGCCGGTAGTGCCCCCGTCCCCGCGCCGAGCTTCGGCGTCTTCCGGATGTAGCCGTGGGCACTGCGATCTCTGCCATCCGCGACGGCCATGTGCTGCGCATCACCCTCACACGCGCCGATCGTCGCAACGCCTTCGACGGCGCGATGATCGACGAGTTGTCGGCTGCCTTCGCCGCGGTCGGCGACGCGCGCGCCGTGCTGCTGACCGGCGAGGGTCCGAGCTTCTCGGCCGGCGCCGATCTCGACTGGATGCGCGCGAGCGTCGACCTCTCGCCCGAGCAGAACCTCATTGAGGGCCAGCGTCTCGGCGCACTCTTCGCCGCGATCGACAGCTGTCCCGCGCCCGTCGTCGCCGCCGTCCATGGTCATGCCATCGCTGGTGGTGCGGGCCTCGTCGCCACGTGCGACATCGCCGTCGCCGCACCCGGCACGAAGTTCGGCTTCACCGAGACGCGCATTGGACTGATGCCCGCCACGATCTCGCCGTACGTGATCGGCCGCATGGGCACGACTGCGGCACGGCGCTACCTGCTGACGGCTGAGCTGTTCGACGCTGCGGAGGCACTGCGCATCGGACTCATCAGCGCCGTTGCCGACGATGCGGCCGCCGAGGCCGAGCGCATCGTCGAGACGCTGTGCAGCGTGGGCCCCGAGGCCGTGCGCGCCACCAAGCGCATCGTCCGCGAGCGGCCCTCCAATGACGAGCTCGCGCGCCTGATCAGCGAGGTGCGCGCCTCTGCCGAGGGCCAGGCGGGACTCCGTGCACTGCTCGACGGAGAGGACCCGCCGTGGCGATCCGCTCCGTCCTGATCGCCAACCGCGGCGAGATCGCCGCGCGCATCGCCCGTACCTGCCGCGAGCTCGGCATCGAGTCGATCGCTCTGCAGGCGCCCGACGACCGCGACGCCTTTCATACCCGCGCCTGCGACCGCGTGGTTGATGTCGCGTCGTATCTCGACGCCGACGCGATTGCCGCAGCGGTGCGCGAGAGCGGTGCCGACGCAGTGCACCCGGGCTACGGGTTCCTGTCGGAGCGCGCCGAGGCGGCCCGCGCTGTTGAGGCGGCTGGCGCCATCTGGATCGGGCCGAGCCCCGACGTGCTCGAGCGCGCAGGCGACAAGCTGGAGGCGAAGGCGATCGCCGAGGCCGCCGGCGTGCCGGTGCTGCCGCAGGGCGACCCCGAGGTCGTGGGCTATCCCCTGCTGCTGAAGGCCGCAGCCGGTGGTGGCGGACGCGGCATGCGCATCGTGCGCTCGTCGAACGAGCTCGACGAGGCGCGCGCCGCCGCATCGCGCGAGGCCGAGAGCGCCTTTGGCGACGGCCGCGTCTACGCCGAGCGGCTCGTCGAGCGCCCGCACCACGTCGAGATCCAGCTGCTGGCCGATGCCCACGGCGGCGTCATCTCGCTGGGCGAGCGCGACTGCTCGATCCAGCGCCGGCACCAGAAGGTGCTTGAAGAGAGCCCCTCGCCGATCGTCAACGACGCGCTGCGCGCCCGCCTCGACGACGCCGCGATTGCCTTCGCCCGCGCGGCCGGGTACTGCGGCGCCGGCACTGCCGAGTTCCTCGTGACGAGCGATGAGATCTGGTTCCTCGAGCTCAACGCCCGCATCCAGGTCGAGCATCCCGTTACCGAGCTCGTCACCGGAATCGACCTGATCGCGGAGATGATCCGCATCGCCGACGGCGGCCACGTGCCCGCAGCACCGACGCCAAGTGGCCATGCGATCGAGGTGCGGCTCTACGCCGAAGACCCGCTCACCTTCCTGCCCCGCGTAGGCCTGCTGCGCGAGCTCGACCTACCCGAGGGCATCCGCATCGATCTCGGCATCGCCGCGGGCGATCACGTGCCGACGGGCTACGACCCGATGATCGCCAAGCTGATCGCCCATGGCGAGACACGCGACGAGGCGCTAGCGCGTCTGACTGCCGCCCTCGATGAGACCCGCGTGGCGGGCGTGATCACCAACCTGCCGTTTCTGCGCTGGCTCGTGCGCCAGCCCGACGTCGCCGCCGGCACCGCCACCACCGCCTTCCTCGAGGACCACCCGCCACTGTCGGTGCGGCGCGCTCCGAGCGGAACGTTTGCCGGCGCCTGGCGCCTTGGCACTGGCTCGACGGCGCGCTTCCCTGTGCCGCAGTCGCCCGACTGGACGGATGTGGCCGGCAGCGGCGATGGTCGTCTGATCGCCCCGATGCCCGGCGTCGTCCTCTCGCTCGCCGTCACCGCCGGCCAGCAGGTCGCCGAGGGCGAGCTGATCGCCGTGCTCGAGGCGATGAAGATGGAGCACCGCCTCGAGGCGCCATTCGCCGGCACCGTCGCCGAGCTCGGCATCAGTGAAGGCGCCTTCATCGACGCCGGCGCCCTGATCGCCGCAATCGAACCCGACTGAGCGAATCTGGACCCGGGTCCAGATTGGACAGTTTGGGTCCGGCCCCAGATTGTCCGCAAGATGGACAATCTGGGGCCGGACCCAAACTGACCAGCCTAAGAGCTAAAGACCGAGGCTGCGGGCGATCACGAGGCGCTGTACCTCGTTGGTGCCCTCGCCGATCTCAAGCACCTTCTGGTCGCGGTAGATGCGCGAGATCGGGTACTCGTCCATGTAGCCGTAGCCGCCGTGGATCTGGACGGCCTCGTTGACCGCGCGGTTCGACGCCTCGCCGGTGTAGAGCTTCGCGATCGCGGCCTCCTGCGCGTACGGGCGGCCCTGGTCCTTCAGCCATGCGGCGCGGTAGACCAGCGCACGGGCTGCGGCGAGCTCGACGGCCATGTCGGCGAGCTTGAACTGGATCGCCTGGAACTTCGCGATCGGTCGGCCGAACTGGTTGCGTGACTGCGCGTAGGCGAGCGACAGGTCGTAGGCGGCCTGCATCGTGCCGAGGCCCATCGCGGCGATCGAGACGCGGCCGCCATCGAGGATCTGCAGGAACTGCTTGAAGCCCATGCCGCGCGGGCCGAGCAGGTTCTCCTCCGGCACCAGCACGTCCGCGAACGTCAATTCGCGCGTGTCGGAGGCGTGCCAGCCGATCTTGTGCAGCGGCGCACTCTGCGTGTAGCCCGGCGTGCCGTTGGGGACGATGATCGTCGAGATCTCGTCCTCCCCCGTGCGCGTCGTGATCGTCACCAGCTTGGTGATGTCGGTGCCGGAGTTGGTGATGAACATCTTGGAGCCATTGATGCACCACTGGCCATTCTCGAGCTCGGCGTGCGTGCGCGGGTTACCCGCGTCGGAGCCGGCCTCGGGCTCGGTCAGACCAAAGGCCGCGAGGCGCTGGCCCGAGACGAGCTCGGGTAGCCACTGCTCCTTCTGCGCGTCGGTGCCGTACAGGTAGATCGGCATCGTGCCAAGTGACGTGTGCGCCGCGACGGTCACGCCGACGGAGGCGTCGATGCGCGTGAGCTCCTCGACCGCAATCGCGTAGAGCAGCGTGTCGCCGCCCGCCCCACCGATCGCCTCGGGGAACGGGATGCCCATCAATCCGAGCTGCGCCATCTCCTCGACGATCTCGTACGGGAAGCGATGCTCGCGATCGATCTCTTCGGCGATCGGTCCGATCCGCGTCTCCGCGAAATCACGCACCATGGCGCGGAAGTCTTCGTACTCAACAGGCAGATCGAGATCCATCAGGCGCTCCTCGCGAGGGGCGCGTCACTCGCGCCGATGGCGGCAGCATATCGGCGCCGTGGCGTCCTCAGCGTGACGCCCAACTGCGCGTAAACTCCCGGCTGTGACCCCGCGTAACGGCAGCGCCTCTCCCCGCATCGCAATCATCGGCGCCGGGTTCAGTGGCATCGGCATGGCGATGCGACTCAAGCAGGCGGGCATCACGAGCTTCACGATCTACGAGGCAGCGCCCGAAGTCGGCGGCACGTGGTTCCACAACTCGTACCCCGGCGCGGCGTGCGACATCGGGTCGCACCTCTATTCGTTCTCGTTCAAGCGCAACCACGAGTGGACGAAGACCTACGCCGGACACGAGGAGATCCTCGAGTACCTCAAGGCCTGCATGCGCGAAGAGGATCTCTACGCCAAGACGCGCCTGAGCACCCCGATCGAGACGGCCGCGTACGACGATGCCTCGAGCACGTGGACGCTCACGACGGGCGACGGCGAGCAGATCGAGACCGACGTCGTGATCTTCGGCTGCGGCCAGCTCAACGAGCCGGTCCGCCCCAACGTCCCGGGCCTCGACGACTTCCAGGGCCACATGTTCCACTCTGCCCGTTGGGACCACGACTACGACCTCACGGGGAAGCGCGTCGCGGTGATCGGCAACGGTGCGAGCGCCGCACAGTTCGTCCCCGAAGTTGCCAAGCAAGCCGGGCACCTGACGGTCCTGCAGCGCTCGAACTCGTGGATCGTGCCGCGCCGCGACTTCCCCTACACGGAGACGCAGAAGCGGCGCTTCCGCAAGATCCCGGGCGTCGAGAGCCTGCACCGGCTCGGCATCTTCTGGTTCAACGAGCAGGGCTTCCTCGCCTTCCGCCCCGGCCAGAAGTGGTGGGGTCTGATCCAGGGCTCCGACAAGGCCGAGGAGTGGCAGAACATCGCGCTGCGCCACCTCGAGAAGCAGGTGCCCGATCCCGAGCTCCGCGCGCGCCTGACCCCCGACTACGGCATCGGCTGCAAGCGCGTGCTCCTGTCGAACGACTGGTACCCCACGCTGCAGCGCGACAACGTCGACCTGGTGACCGACCGCATCACGCGCATCACCGCCGACTCGATCGAGACCGAGGCCGGCACGTTCGGCCCGCTCGACGCGATCATCTTGGGCACCGGCTTCGACTCGGCGAAGTTCATGTCGACCGTGAAGATCACCGGCGCGGATGGCCGCGACCTCGCGGCCGCCTGGGCCGACGGTCCGCAGGCGCACCTCGGCATCACGGTCGCGGGCTTTCCGAACCTGTTCATGCTCTACGGCCCGAACACCAACCTCGGGCACGGCACGATCATCTTCATGATCGAGTGCCAGATCCGCTACATCCGCAAGTGCATCCAGAAGATGCGGCGCGACCACCTCAAGGTGCTGACGGTCAACCCCGCCGCGCAGGCGCGCTTCAACGATGAGCTGCAGCAGGACCTTGCGAAGTCGGTCTGGGCGAGCGGCTGCGCCTCCTGGTACGTGACCGCCGACGGCAAGGTGCTCAACAACTGGTCGGGCTTCATGCTCGGCTACTGGAAGCGCACGCTGCGTCCCGACTTCGACGACTTCATCACGGCCTAGGCGAACGGGTACGGTTGCTTCTATGAACCGCCGCACCGTCATCTCCGGTGGACCGATCCTGACGATGGCGGCCGAGATGCGCGCCGAGGCCGTCGCGGTTCTCGACGAGCGCATCCTCCACGTTGGTTCGCTCGAGGAGTGCCGCGATGCGGCGGGCCAGGGGGCGGTCGAGTTCGATCTCGGTGGCCGCACGCTGCTGCCGGGCTTCGTCGATGCGCATACGCACCCGCTGATGCTCGGCCAGTGCGCTGCGTGGGTCGACTGCGCGCCGCCCGAGGTGACGACGATCGACGCGCTCGTCGAGATGCTCGGCCGTCGCCGCGACTCGCTGCCGCCGACCGCCGACGTGTGGGGCTTCGGCGTGCACCACGGCGATCTCGACGTACGGCGCAATCCAGAGCGCACCGACCTCGACCGGGTTGCCACCGATCGCGTCGTCGCCGTCATGCACCGCTCGGGCCACGGCGTGATGGTCAACAGCCACTGCCTGGCGATGAATGGCATCACGAAGGACCTGCCGGACCCCGCGGGCGGCCGGATCGAGCGCGACGAGCAGGGCAACCCGACGGGTGTGATGTGGGACGCCGCGATCGATCTGATCACCGGCCCTGAGGGTGTCAAGACGCTCAACCACGGTCCGAATATCCACATCCCGGACGCGCCGGAGCGCTTGGTCGATCTGCTCTGCAATGCGCAGACGATGCTGCTCAAGGCGGGCGTCACGTCGGTCACGGACTGTCAGGTGACACGCCGCGAGATGGAGACGTATCTGCTGGCCCGCGACGACGGGCGTCTGCAGCTGCGGGCCTCGATGCTCACGCTCTCGACGCTGCTCGAGGTGCTCGTCGAGCTCGGTCTCCGTGCGCGCCTCGGCGACGACCACCTCGCCTTCGCCGGCCTCAAGCTCTACGCCGACGGCACGCTGACGGGGCTGACCGCGTACTTCGAGAGCGGCTACCGCTTCGACCCGTGCCATCACGGCCAGCTGTACCACGAGCCGGAGGAGCTGCGGCGCCTGATCCGCCGCGCCCACCGCTTTGGCCTGCAGACCGGCACGCACGCGCAGGGCGACTCGGCGATCCAGATCGTGCTCGATGCCGTCACCGAGTCGCTGGCCGATGTGGATCGCAAAGACCACCGTCACCGCATTGAACACTGCGGCATGCCGTCGCCCGACCAGATCCACCGCATTGCGGAGCTCGGTATCTACCCGGTCCCGCAACCGACCCACGGCTATCTGGTCGGTGACGCACTGCTCGAGGCGCTCGGCGAGAGCGCCAACCGGTACAACCCGTACGGCGAGTTCCGCGACGCCGGCGTGCCGATCGTCCTCTCGTCGGACACCCCGGTGTCTGGCCCCGATCCGATCGAGGCGATCTGGGCGGCCGCGACGCGCGAGACGCGCTACGGCTCGACCCTCGGCACGCCCGAACAGCGCATCTCCGTGGAGGAAGGCCTCCGCGGCTACACCATCAACGGCGCGGCAGCCACGAAGCGCGACCACGTCGTGGGCTCGATCGAGCCGGGCAAGCTGGCCGACTTCGCGATCCTCTCCGGCGACCCGCTTGGCGTGGCGATCGACGACCTGCGCTCGATCCGCGTCGAAGACACGTGGGTCGACGGCGCACCGGTCGAGTGGGGTCGGCTCTAGCCGGTCCCACTCGACCGGTGCGTGGATGTCCCAGCAGACGTCCCCGCAGCCCATCACCCCCCAGTCGCCGCCTGACCATCGGGCTGGTGCTCGGGCTGTGCGTCGTCGGCGCGTTGCTCTGGGTCGCTGCCAGCTAGGAGCGCGAGCCGACGGGCAGTTCGCCCTGACGCGGCAACTCGAGGCGCTCCCACACGTCAGCGAGGCCGGTGATCAGCGCCTGCACATCTGCGTCGGTGTGGAGCGGACTCGTCGTGATGCGAAAGCGCTCGGTGCCACGCTGGACCGTGGGGTAGTCGATCGGCTGCACGTAGACGCCATGATGGTCGAGCAGGAACTTCGCGGCCTCGCGACAGCGCAGCGGATCTCCGAGGATCACGGGAATCAGATGGCTGTCGGTGTCGAGCGTCGGAATACCCGCCGCGTCGATCAGGCCGTGCACCTCTGCCACGCGGGCGTGCAGCGCAATGCGCTCAACGTCGCTGGCGCGCAAGTGGCGGATGCTGGAGTGTGCCGCCGCCACCACGACCGGAGCAAGCGAGGTGGTGAAGATAAAGCCCGTGCCGTACGAGCGGATCAAGTCGATCAGGCGCGCCGAACCCGTGATGTACCCACCCATCGCGCCGACGGCCTTGCCGAGCGTGCCCTGGACGATGTCGATCTCGCCTTCGAGCCCCTCACGCGCCACGACACCAGCACCCTCGGGGCCGTACATGCCGACGGCGTGCACCTCATCGACGAACGTGAGCGCGTTATAGCGCTTGGCGACGTCGGCGAGCTCGGCGATCGGGGCGATGTCGCCATCCATCGAGTAGACCGACTCGAACGCGACAACGCGGGCGCGCGAGGGATCCTCGTCGCGCAGCAGCTGCTCGAGGTGTGCGGCATCGTTGTGGCGGAAGACGCGCACCGTCGCGCCGCTGCGACGCATGCCCTCGATCATCGAGTTGTGGTTATTGGCGTCGGAGTAGATGACGCACTCGGGCAGGATGCTGCCGAGGACGGCAAAGGACGTGAAGTTCGCCACCCAGCCCGACGAGAAGAGCAGGCCGGCCTCCTTGCGATGCCAGTCCGCGAGCTCGCGCTCGAGCGCAACGTGCATCGCCGTCGTGCCGGAGATGTTGCGCGTACCGCCGCTGCCGGCACCGTAGGTCGCTGCCTCAGTGACGGCCTCGACCACCGTGGCATTGGCGGCCATCCCCAGGTAATCGTTCGAGCACCAGACCGCGACCGTGCGGGTCGTCCCGTCGGGTGCACGCAGCATCGCGCTGGCCGTGCCGGGGATGCGCTCGATCTCGGCAAACGATCGATAGCGGCCCTCGGTCTTCAGACGCTCGATCGCGTCATCGACGATGCCGGAGTAGTCCACGCCCGGCACTCTAGCCCGACTCGCTGAGATGGCCCTGAGGTATCCGACTAACCCGCGGCCCACGTGGCCAGCGCGGTCCAGCCGGCAGCCGTCGTCGTAGCCAGGTCGTAGAGGCTGAAACCATTCGCGCCGGCATCGCGCGCGCCACGTGCTGCAGCATCGAGATTGGCCGCCGAAAGACCGCCCGCAAGGCCGCTGATGACGTGCACCGGTGTGGCCTGATCGCCGATCAGGTCGCGCGGCTTCTGGGTGCAGCCAACCGTCATCGTGTACATCGCTTGGGCGCTCAGCTTGCGGGGCGGGTAACACATGGGCAGTACCGCGTCAGCGTTGTCGTGGATCTCGGTCCACGGGAAGATCGGCCAGTAGTTGTTGACCGGATTTGGCGTAATTGCACCGATCGGCGTCTTGGGATAGTTGGCGCGCAACCAGGCGAGCAACGCACCTGCGCGTTGCGAGCGCAGCGTCGGATTCTTCACGTACGTCGCCTCGATATCGACGGCGACGCCGTCGACTGCCTCGGTGCCGCCGACCGCCAGTGCGGCTGCGAGACGACGCTGATCGACCTTTGGCTTCTGGAAGCCCGGGAGGTACCACGGCACGACGCGGATGTCCGCAGCATGCGCGGCCACCACGAGCTGCTTCAGCGGCACGGGATTGACGACGTCGACCTTGCTCTTGGCGTTCGCCGTCTCGACGTAGATAACGGAGACTCCCTGTTGCTGTGCCGTCGTGACGACACTGGTCGGGTTCTTCTCGAGCGCATCCCAGATATCGATCCACACGCCAGTTCCCGAGAACACCGCGGCGCGAGCAGGTTCGGCGCCCGCCGTCGGGGCGATCAGACCGAGAGTGAGCGTGGCGAAGACGAGCAGCGGAACGAGAAGGCGCATGAACCGCATGCTACGTGGGGTTTGGGACGAGGGGCCCTGTTCGTGAATGTCCCAAAGGGGTCAGACCCTTTTGGGACATGAGAGGCGCTGTCGGTCTGCCGATGTCCGCTTCGATGTCCCAAAAGGGTCTGACCCCTTTGGGACATTCACGAGCCGAGATGGTCGGCCAGCGAACGCGCGGCCGCGGCCGCCTCGGCCTTCGGATCGACCGGCTTCTGCTGCGACTCGGCGTAGGCGAGCAGTGCCTTGCGGGCACGGTTGCTGTGGTGCAGCAGCAGCCGCGCGAGCTCGGCGCC
This sequence comes from Thermoleophilia bacterium, assembly GCA_037133755.1. Taxonomy (GTDB): domain Bacteria; phylum Actinomycetota; class Thermoleophilia; order Gaiellales; family F1-60-MAGs149; genus F1-60-MAGs149. The sequence goes on along the minus strand of JBAXNN010000013.1, from coordinate 50,477 downwards.
GTCGTCGGCGCGGATCGCGGCAATCATCTGGTGGTGCTCGGACTGGGCATGGTCCTGCTCGTTCAGCACGCTGACGGCAACGCGGGAGTAGGAGTCCATCAGCGTGAGGACGCGGCCGGCGGCATCGGCGAAGTACGGCATGCCCGAGAGACGGTGGAGTTCCTGGTGGAAGGTGTAGTTGCGGTCCGACCACGTCTCGGGGTCGAGGTCGTCCATCGCGTCGACAAGGCCGCTCAGCAGCTCAATATCGGAGTCGGTGGCATGCGCGACGATGCTCGGTGCCATGTGCGACTCAAGCAGGGCGCGCAGGGTCCAAACCTCATCGACCTCGTGCGGCTCGAGCTCCGTGACCTTCGCACCGCCGTCATCGCTGAACGTCACGAGTCCCTCCGCGGCCAGCGCGTGCAGCGCCTCGCGGACGGGGATGCGGCTGACGCCCATGGCCTCGGCGATCGAGGCCTGGATCAGCGGCTGGCCGGGGGCGAGTAGCCCCTGCCGGATGCCCTCGCGTAGGACCTCGGCGATCGCCGGCTTGCTGCCGGTGCGCGTGGTCTCAGCCTTGGCGTTCATAGCCAGCGATCGTACAGGGCTGTGGTCGGAAATGGGCATTTGCAATTGAGTGTATACACTGTATGCTCTCGCAGCAAGAGCTGCCCTTTCGGCAGCGGGACGCAGGAGAGCAGCAACCGTGAAGCGCATCGGAGTAGACGTCGGCGGAACCTTCACCGACCTGATCCTCGTGGACGAGGAAGCCGGCAAGATCACCGTCGACAAGGTTCCGTCCACCCCCGACGATCCGGCACGCGGCGTGGTCGAGGGCATCAACCGCCTCTGCGAGAAGGCCGGTGTCCAGCTGTCGGAGATCGACAACCTCCTGCACGGCACGACCGTCGCCACCAATATCGCGCTCACGCATCAGGGTGCCTCCGTCGGCCTGATCACCACCGAGGGCTTCCGCGACATCCTCCACATCGCGCGCCACAAGAAGCCACTCAACTTCTCGATCCAGCAGGACCTGCCGTGGCAGGCGCGCCCGCTCGTCAAGCGCCGCCACCGCCGCGTCGTCGCCGAGCGCGTGACCGCGCCGCACGGCGAGATCGTCACGCCGCTCGATGAGGACGCCGTCCGCCGCGAGGTGCGCCTGCTCAAGGAGTCGGGCGTCGAGGCCGTCGCCGTCTGCTTCCTGCACTCGTACCTCAATGGCGCACACGAGCACCGCGTATCCGAGATCATCTCGGAGGAGTTCCCCGAGGCGTACCAGTCGATCTCGAGCGACGTGATCCCGCTGTACCGCGAGTACGAGCGCTTCTCGACCGTGGCGCTCAACGCGTTCGTCGGCCCCAAGGTGTCGACGTACCTCGACCGCTTCGCGACCGCGATGAAGGACGCCGGCTTCAAGCACGGCGTCCAGCTGATGCAGTCGTCGGGCGGCATGGCAACGGTCGAGGCGGCCTCGCGCCGCCCCGTCAATCTGCTGATGTCCGGCCCCGTCGCCGGTCTGATCGGCGGCATCTGGGCCGGCAAGATGGCCGGCTACGACAGCGTCATCACCCTCGACATCGGCGGCACGTCCGCCGACGTCGGCGTAGCGGCCGGCGGCCAGATGCGCATGCGCCACCTGCTCGACACGAAGGTCGGCGACTACCAGGCGATGGTGCCGATGGTCGACATCGACACGATCGGTGCCGGTGGCGGCTCGATCGCCTACGTCGACGAGGGTGGCGTCTTCCGCGTCGGCCCGCAGTCGGCCGGTGCAGATCCCGGTCCTGCCTGTTACGACCGCGGCGGTACCGACCCCACGTCGACCGACGCCCAGGTCTTCCTCGGCCGTCTGCGCCCCGAGCGCGGTCTCGTCGGTGGCGGCCTCGCGCTCAAGCCCGAGCTCGCCAAGACGGTGATCGAGAAACTGGCCAGCGAGGTCGACATGACGCCGGAGCAGGCCGCCCTCGGCGCCCTGCAGATCCAGAAGTTCGGCATGACGCAGAACATCGAGATCAACTCGGTGCGCCGCGGCTACGACCCGCGCGACTTCACGCTCGTCGCCGCCGGTGGCGCCGGACCGCTGTTCTCCTGCGACGTCGCCCTCGAGCTCGAGATCCCGCGCGTGCTGGTCCCGCCGCACCCGGGCATCGTCGCCGCGACGGGCCTGCTCGCCACCGACCTTCAGCACGAGTTCGTCGGCACCGAGCGCCAGGCCATCGCCACGCTCGACGCCCCGCGCCTGCAGGCCAAGTTCGACGAGCTCGTCGCGCAGGCCGTCGGCCAGCTCGACGCCGACGCCGTTCCCGAGGATCGTCGCCTGATCCGCCGCCTCGCCGATTGCCGCTACGCCGGCCAGGGCTACGAGGTGCGCTTCGACGTGCCCGCCGGCGACCCCGGCCGCGCCGGCTGGACCGACGAGCTGGTCGAGGCCTTCCACATCGCCCACGAGGGCGAGTACGGCCACCGCTTCGACGCGCCGGTCGAGATCATCAACATTCGCGTCGTCGGCATCGGCCGCATCGACGAGCTCGCGTGGCCCGAGGCCGCAACCGGCAACGGCGATCTCTCGGCTGCGTTGATCGAGACCCGCCCCGTGGTCTTCGACGTCGACGGCGAGGCCCAGTCCTGCCCGACGCCGTTCTACGAGCGCGAGCACCTGCGCGCGGGCGACCGCATCGAGGGCCCCGCCATCATCGAGCAGTACGACACCACGACCATCGTGCCCCCGGGCTTCGTGATCGAGGTCGACAGGTACGGCAACCTCGTGATCGACGTGACTCCGCGCATCGAGGCGCGGCGCACCAAGGGCGGCGATGCCGGTCTCGCGCAGCCGATCCTGATGCGCGTCATCGGCGGTGCCTTCAACGCCATCGCCAAGGAGATGGCGGGCGTCCTCTACCGCATGTCCTACTCGTCGATCATCCGCGAGTCCGAGGACCTCGGTGCCGGCCTGTTCGACCCGCAGGGGAACAACATCGCCGAGTCCGACTCGACGCCAATGTTCATGGGCGCGATGCCGAAGATCGTCAAGGGCGTTATCTCCCTGCTCGGCGACGACATCCACCCGGGCGACATCATCCTGCACAACGACCCATACCTCGGCGCGACGCACTCGCCCGACGTCGCGATCGTCATGCCCGTCTTCCACGACGGCGAACTGATCGGGTTCTCGGGCGCGTCGGCACACCTGCTCGACATCGGCGGTGCCTTCCCGGGCCTCGCCATCGACCTGGTCGACAACTGGTCGGAAGGCAACATCTATCGCGCCGTCAAGCTGGCCGACAAGGGCGTCTGGCAGGAGTCGCTGTTCAAGCACATCCTCGAGAACACCCGCACGCCCACCCACAACCGTGGTGACATCGAGGCGATGATCGCCGCGTGCGAGCGCGCCAAGAACCGCTTCGCCGAGCTCGCCGCGCGGTACGGCACCGCGACCGTGCTGGGTGCCGCCAACCACTGGATGGACTACGCCGAGCGCATGCTCCGCCAGGAGATCGCGAAGGTACCGGACGGCGAGTACGGCCCCGAGTACGGCTGGCTCGACGACGACGGCCGCAACCGCGGCGAGAAGCTGCCGATCAAGGTCGTCGTCCGCATCGAGGGCGACAAGATGGTCGTCGACCTGACGGGCTCGAGCCCCGAGGTGCCAACGGGCTACAACTGCCCGTTCGAGGGCACGACGGTCTCGGGCATGACATTCATCGCCCGCATGATGTTCCTCGACGAGGCGACGTTCCCGGTCTTCGTGCCGCAGAACGAAGGCATGCTCCGGCCGGTCGAGGTGATCGCGCCCGAGGGCACGATCTACAACCCGAAGTACCCGCGCGCCTGCTTCGCCCGTTTCTCGCAGGCCCAGCGCGCGGTCGACCTGGTACTCCGCGCCCTCGCCCCGGTGATCCCGAACCAGATCACCGCCGGCAACTCGGCGCACATCCACTTCCTCTCCTACTCCGGCTACGTCGAGGAGGAAGGCGAGTACTGGGTGTACCTCGAGGTCGACGAGGGCTCGTACGGCGGTCGCCCCGACCGCGACGCGATGGACTCCGTCGACAATCTGATCGCCAACACGCGCAATAACCCGATCGAAGAGCTCGAGTGGCGCTTCCCGATGCGGACCGACCGCTACGAGCTGCGCGATGAGCCGGCTGCGGCGGGCAAGTGGCGCGGCGGCATCGGCATCGTCCGCGTCAATACGTTCCTGACCGACACGATCGTGACCTGCGAGGGCGAGCGTCACGAGTCCGACCCGCCGTGGGGCATCTTCGGTGGCCACGAGGGCCTGAACGGCTCGATGGTGCGCAATCATGGCCGCCCCGACGAGGAGTCCTGGTACAGCAAGGTCACCGGCTCGCAGCTGAAGGCCGGCGACAGCCTGCAGATCACCGTCCCCTCGGGCGGTGGCTACGGTGATCCGCTCGACCGCGACCCCGAGCTGGTTCGTGATGACGTGCTCGACGAGTTCACCTCGCGTGATCTCGCCGAGCAGGACTACGGCGTCGTGCTCGTCGGGGAGGGCCTCACCCTCACCGTCGATCAGGCCGCAACCGACCGCCTGCGCGCCGAAAAGCGCCAGGCCTAACCCCACCCACACGAACGACCCCAGGAGGAATACCCATGAGCGAACTGCAGGAGATGCTCGACAAGATCTTCGCGGAGGACAGCGAGCTGTATCAGCAGCGCGGCTTCCAGCGGCGCATCGGCTTCGGCACGCGCCCCGCGATCCTCAACATCGATCTCGCCAATGCGTGGACGCACCCCGGCAACAAGTTCACGTGCGATCACATGGACACGATCATCCCGGCCACCGAGCGCCTGCTCGAGGCCGCGCGTGCCAAGAACGTCCCCGTCGTCCACACGACCACCGCGTACAAGAAGACGACGCGCGGCGAGTGGAGCGACATGGGTCTCTGGCACAACAAGATCCCCGTCGACGTCCTTGAGGAGGGCTCGTGGGAGGCCGCGATCGACGAGCGTCTGCTGCGCGATGAGGACCTCGTGATCTGCAAGAAGCGTGCCTCGGGCTTCCACGGCACGTACATGCAGGGATTCCTGTCTGCCCATCGCGTCGACACGGTGATCGTGACCGGCGTGACGATGGCCGGCTGCGTCCGCCACACGGTCGAGGACGCCATTGCGTACGGCTTCCGCCCGATCGTCCCCCGCGAGTGCGTCGGCGACCGCGTCGCCGGCGTCGTCGAGTGGAACCTGTTCGACATCGACGCGAAGTTCGGTGACGTCATGGGCGTCGACGAAGTGATCGCGTATCTGAACGGCATCGAGCCGTTCGACGGCAACACCGTCGTCGCGTAGCGCCTCGGCGTCCGGGTTCGGCAGCACGTCCCAGCTGCCGAACCCGGACGCCGCTCGCGTTCGCTGAGCAGGAGCACGACCACATCCCCGCGAATGAGGGAGATGATTGGGTCGACTGTGAAGCGCCTGCCTGTTCTCATCCCCGTTGCCGCGATCCTGCTCGGCGCACTGCTGCTCGTCGGCTGCGGCGCGTCGTCGCTGAAGGACAGTGAGACCGCGACCGATGCCAACGCGGCCGAAGTTGCCGCCGAGGCCGCCAGCACGGCGGAGGCCGCGACCACCGAGGAGGCTGCACCGCTCAGCGTCGAGGCAACGACCGAAGCGGCTCCTGCTGCCGACAACGCCGGTGCATGGAGCGTCATCCAGGACGGCGCGCAGACCTTCGCCGGCCGTCTCGACCAGGCCAACCAGAGTGTGGCGTCGTGCCAGACCGATGCCGCCGCCGGTGCGAACTTCGATACCTGCATCGGCAAGGCGTACACCACTATCTCTGCCGCGGCGGCCGAACTCGTCGGCACGGTTGACCAGGCACTCGCGACGACCGCTGGGCAGTGCCACGACTCGTTGGCAACGTTGCGCACGGCCACCCAGTCGATGGCCGATGACTACTCCCGCGCGGTCACGACGACGGATCTCACGAGCCGCGAGACGCTCGACGCGCGCCTCGGCGATGACGCACAGGCGTACGCCGACAAGGCCATGGCAGCCGCAGCCGCCTGCGTCAGCTGAGGTCAGTTTGGGGCCGGCCCCAAATTGACCGAATCCTGGTCAATTCGGATCCGGCCCCAAATTGTCCTCAGAGCGGCGCGGGCGCGCCGGCCGCCACGCGCAGGCGCGGCTTGACCGTCTCGGCGAAGCGACGGATGTTCGCCTGCACGAGCTCGTCGGGCATACCGACCCAGCCGAAGCGGAAGATCAGCGTGTCGCAGCGCAACGCATCGAGGTGCTCCTGGAGCTCCGCGACGCAGCGGTCGGGACCGCCGAGGATGAAGCGCCCGCCGGCCTTGAGGTCCTCCCAGTCCTGATCGAGCGAGTCGGCGTCGGGCATGACCTCGTCCTGCCCCCACTTGACGTAGGCCTTGTACTTGGCCTGCAGGTACGCGCGGGCCTCGCGCTCGGCGCTCTCGTCGTCCTCGCCGACGTAGATCTCCTTCATCACGGGCAGCTCGGTCACGACCGGCAGGCCGGCCTCGGCGCGCGCCTCGTGGAACATCGCGGTCTGGCGCACCAGCTCGGCGAGGTTGGCGTGCGGGTTGACGGTCCAGGTGTCGGCGACGCGCGCGGCGCGCTTGACCGCCGAGTCGGCGTTGGCGGCGAGCCAGATCGGTGGGCGCGGCGACTGCGTGGACTGCATCGCGAGGCGCTGGTTGACGAGCTTGTAGCCAAGGCCCTCGGCCGTCACAGCTTCGCCCTCGAGCAGGCGCTTCACAACGTCGAGCTTGTCGAGGAAGATGCGCACCTTCTTCTCCGGGATGCCGAAGGCGTCGAACTCCTCCGGGCGATACCCGAGACCGACGCCGAGGACGAAGCGCCCACCGGTGATGGCGTCGAGCGTCGCCGTGTTCTCCGCGAGTTCAACGGGATTGAGCAGCGTGAGCAGTGCGATGTTGGAGGCGACGCGCATGTCGCCGGCGTCGGCGGCGATGCGCGCGAGCAGCGGCATCAGCTGCGCCATCTGGAACACCTCGGTCAGGAAGTGCTGTCCGGCCGAGACGAGGTCGAAGCCGAGATCTCGGCAGAGCGCCGTATGCGCAACAGCCTGCTCGATGATCGTCTGCGGCGACACGGAATCCGGCTGCTGCACGTTGAGGAAGATGCCGATGCGGGGCTCGCTCACAGCCCATGCTCCTTCGTCCGCCCGGGCAGGATGCGCGGGGCCGATGCAGCATAGGTGAGTGACAGCGGCAGATATGCGTCGCTGCGAACCGTCGTTTCTCATCTTCCTCTCAGAACCACCCGCGACCATAGGCGTACGTCCTCTACTCGATCGTCGTCGCGTTCCCCAATGAGCTCCCAGCCCAAGCCCCTCCGCATCAAGAAGGCCAAGCCGCCGCGTGAGGCGCCGCTCTACCTGCTCGTCGCGCTGATCTGCGCGGGCCTCGGCATCACGATCGGCCTCGCCGTCATAGCCGAGACCATGGCGGAGCTCGAGAAGCCGGGCGGTTGGATCATCGCGGGCGCCCGCGTGACCGGCCTCGTCGGTGCCTACCTGATGCTGATCAGCGTTCTCCTGATCGCGCGCATCCCCCTGATCGAGCGTGTCGTCGGCCAGGACCGTCTCGTGTCGTTCCACCGTCAGCTCGGCGCGTGGCCGCTGGTGCTGATCCTGATCCACATGGTGCTGACGATCATCGGCTACGCCGAGCGCTACTCACACACGTGGTACGGCGAGGTCTGGCAGATGTGCACCGACTATCCGGGCGTGCTGCTGGCGTTCGTCGGCACGGCGCTGATCACCCTCGCGGGCGTCACCTCGTATCGCATCGCCCGCCGTCGTCTCAAGTACGAGACGTGGTGGATCGTGCACCTCTACATCTATCTCGCGCTGGCGCTGTCGTTCCCGCACCAGATCGCGACGGGCACCTCGTTCGTCGGCCACCCCGCCAACCGTGCCTGGTGGATCGCAATCTGGATCGCCACTGCCGGCGTCGCCATCCTCTACCGCTTCCTGCTGCCGACCTTCCGCAGCTTCCGCCACCAGCTCAAGGTCGTGCAGATCAAGGAGGAGGCGCCCGGCGTCGTCTCGCTGATCGTCGAGGGCCGCAAGCTCGAGCGCCTCGCCGTGTCGGGTGGCCAGTTCTTCCAGTGGCGCTTCCTCGTCAAGGGCCACTGGTGGCAGGCGCATCCGTACTCGCTGTCGGCCATGCCGCGACCGCCATACCTGCGCGTGACGATCAAGGATCTCGGCGACGCCTCGGGCGCGATGCGCTGGCTCACGCCGGGTACCCGGGTCGCGATCGAGGGTCCGTACGGCACGTTCACCCGCTTCTCGAAGGAGGGCAACCACGTGCTGCTCGCCGGCGCGGGCGTCGGCGTGACGCCACTGCGCGCACTGCTCGAGGATCTCCCCCACAACACCGACGTCGTCTGCGTGCTGCGCGCCCGCCGCGAGGAGGACATCCCGCACCTCGAGGAGATCCGTCGCCTCGTCGAGCGGCGCGACGGTCGCCTGCATACGCTGATCGGCTCGCGTGAACAGGTGCCCATGGACCAGGCTCTGTCGGCCGTCGTCCCCGACATCGCGGGCCGCGATATCTACATCTGCGGCCCCGTCGACTTCACGACTGCCGTCGAGCAGACGGCCGTGCGCTGGGGCGCCGACATGGATCAGATCCACTCCGAGGCCTTCGCGTTCTGATGCCGGTGCCCGCATGAACCGCGGCGTCGTGGTCCTCGGCGCGACCGTCCTCGGTCTCGCCGGCCTGCTCGCGTTCGACCAGCACCAATTCGGCGATCCGTTCGCGCTGAGCAGCAAGTCGTCGGGCCTAAAACTGCCGACCAATAAGGAGTTCTCCGTCGGCACGACGAGCGCGGACACCGCTACCGTGCCCGCCGATCCGACACAGACGCAGCAGGGCTCGACCCAGCAGGCCGCACCTGCGGCGCCCAAGGTGAAGCGCGCCGTCGGTGCCTCGGTATCGAACCCCTACGGCAACGTCCAGGTGAAGGTGACCGTCAAGGGCGGCCAGCTGACGCGCGTGACGTTTCTCGACCTGCCGTACGGCGACCCAACCTCGCAGTCGATCTCCGATCAGGTCGCACCCGTTCTGGCACAGCAGGCGATCGACGCCCAGAGCGCCAACATCGCTGGCATCAGCGGCGCGACATACACGAGCGATGCGTACCAGCAGTCGTTGCAGTCGGCGCTCGACAAGGTCGGCTTCGGGCAACAGTGACGCTCGTCCACGTCGAGGAGGCGATGGGCACGACGTTCTCGTTCCGGCTCGAGCCGGGCGAGCTCAACACCGATGATGCGGCTGCCGCGGTCGTCGCTGCCTGCCGATTTCTGCACGAGACCGATGCGACCTTCAGCACCTGGCAAGACGACAGTGCGATCTCCCGCTTGCGCCGCGGCGAGCTCGCGGTCGGCGACGCGCCGACCGAAGTCGCCGAGGTGCTCGACCTCTGCCACCGTGCCGGCACCCTGACCGACGGGTTGTTCGATGCGTGGGCCTCGCCCGCTGGCGTCGACCCGACCGGCATCGTCAAGGGCTGGGCGACCCAGCGCGCTGCCGAGCTGCTGGTTGCGGCCGGCTTCGCGCACGTGCAGGTGAATGGCGGTGGCGACCTCCAGTTGTTTGGTGGCGCCCGACGAATCGGCGTGCGCAGCCCCGGGCGGGTCGATCTCCTGGCGTGCATCGTCGACGTCGAGGGCGCCATCGCGACCTCGGGGCTCTACGAGCGGGGCGGCCACCTGCTGGATCCGCGCACGGGCGTAGCCGCCACGGGACCGCTGTCTGCGACCGTCGTCGGCCCCGAGCTGTGGCTCGCCGACGCCCTTGCGACGGCACTGTTCGTCGAGGGCCTGCCGGGGCTCAACCGCATCGCCGCCATCGACGGCTATCGCGCGCTCGTGATCGACGCCGACGGGAACATGCGGCCGTCGGCGGGTTTCCCCCTCGTCGACCCCGCCTGATCAGCCGTCGATGACCCGACGCTCGCCGTCGGGCACCATCGCCATCACCTCGATCTCGATCATCAGCTCGGGCAGGGCCAGCGAGCGCACCTCGACGATGGTGTCGGCAGGGTAGGGCGGTGTGAAGTGGCGCTCACGCAGCTCCATGATCTTCGGGAAGTTCGCCATGTCGGTCAGATAGATCGTGACCTTGAAGATGTCCTCGAGCCCGGCGCCCGCCAACCCGAGCACGCGCTCGAGGTTCGCAAACGTCTGCGCAGCCTGCGCGTCGAAGTCACCGGCGCCGACGATCTCGCCCTGCTCGGAGATCGAGGCCTGCCCCGACAGCACGAGGACGTTGCCAAGCCGGTAGCCCAGCGAGATGAAAAACGGCTCGTACCAGTCGCCCTCGGTCGTGATGCGCTGGGCGGTCGTGGCGTCGAACATGGTGGCTCCTTCGCGTGGCGGTGCGCAGAGCCAACCGTTTCGCACCGCTCCTGTCAACTCCCGGGCGCCCGTCGCCAGGCAGGATGCGGCGTCTCACGGCCGAAAGAGCAGCAGATGCCCGAGTTGTACGACCGCACGCCCTCGTATCAGGAACGTCGCCGCGCCGTGCGCCGGCGTCGCGTCGCGCTGCTCACGATCCTCGCCGCCGTGTTGACGGCCAGCGGCGTGGTGCTCCTCCGGACCCAGCTCGACGATGGCACCCGGGCCATCGCTGCCACCACCCCGACAGCGAAGGCGACTGCTGCCAAGCAACAGGCAGCTACGACCGCCGCGGCGAGCACGACCGAGGCGGCCACGACCGGCCCGGAGCACGTCGGCCCGCCATCCGATCGCACGCGCCTGCGCCTGATCAAGTCGATCGGCGGCGACATCTCGCCGAAGTCCGTCGTCGCCAGCGGCACGGGCCTGATCACCGCGCAGAACATGATGTACCGCCACACGATCACGGTCTACAGCGCGCGCACGATGAAGTTGATCAAGACGATCCCCGACTCGGTCGAGCTGGCCAAGTTCGGGGTCAAGGGCCACCCGGGCACGTCGCAGGGTGCCCCCGTTGAGGCCGCCTTCTCGCCGGACGGCATGTACGCCTACGTCTCGAACTACTCGATGTACGGCGCAGGCTTTGGCCCCGAGGGCACCGACGACTGCACGATGGACTCGGGCTACGACGAGTCGTTCGTCTACCGCATCAACATGGAGAGCCTGAAGATCGACAACGTGTACAAGGTCGGCGTCGTGCCGAAGGTCGTCAAGGCCACGCCGGACGGCAAGTACGTCCTCGTCTCGAATTGGTGCTCCGGCGATCTCTCGGTGATCTCCACCGCGGCCGGCCGCGAGGTGCAGCGCATTGCGATTGGCCCCAACCCGCGCGGCATTGTCGTCTCGCCGAAGGGCAACGCGGCGTACGTGGCGATGATGGGCGACACCAAGCTCGTGCGGGTGGACCTCAACACGTGGAAGACCCGCAACATCGAGATCGGCGCCGGACCGCGCGCCCTCGAGTTCGCGCCGCAGGGCCGCTACATCTACGCGACGCTCAACTCGGAAGGCAACGTCGCACGCCTCGACCTGTGGAACGGGAACGTGACGCGCGTGCAGACGGGCGATGCGCCGCGCAGCCTGGCGATGTCGAGCGACGGCAAGGCGCTGTACGTCGTCAACTACAACAGCAACACGATCTCCAAGCTGCGAACGCGCGACATGAAGGTGCTGCAGACGATCGATGCCTGCGAGCATCCGATTGGGATCACGTACGACGCGCACCTTGGTCGCGTATGGGCCGCCTGCTACAGCGGCGAGCTCCTGGTCTTCAACGACCGCTAACCCGCACCGCACCGAGGACGAGGCAGGACCGGGCCCGCATCGGCCGGCATTGGCGAAGCGTTGTCACACGGTATGCGTAAACAACATCAGACTCACTGAATACGGGGGCTCTGCGTAAAACAGAGACTTTGTATAGTATCAGAACTTCGCAGCACTGCTGCCTCCAACGAGACGAGGATGAGATGAGACGAGGACTACTTCAGCGGGCTGGCCTGCTGGCCCTGACGGCCGTGCTGGCCGTGGCTGCGGCGACAACCGCGAACGCGGCTCCCGCCAATAACGCACCGACGGTGCTGCACACGGCCCCGACCGGCACGCCCCTGAGCGAGCCGGGCCGCGGCCAGCTCGATATGTGCGGCCTGGGCTTCCTCGGCGGCAACACGCCGCCGCCCGTGTCGCAGGTGAACGTGCCGTGGCGCAACGGCAACGTCCTCAATGTCGCCGACATCCAGAAGGTTGCCGTCCCCGGCAAGGTCAAGATGCCGCATTCGTTCAAGGTCACGACCACGAAGACGATGCGACACTTCAAGGGCAACGGCATTCCGCCGTGGCCGATCGGCAAGTTCCCGATCCCGGCGAACAGCGCCGCGTACGGGTACTACCACGTCCTGCCGGGCCTGCCGCCCTATCCGACGGCCGATCTGATCCCCGTCAAGCCGTACAACCTCAGCGTCAGCGTCCCGCGCCATCCGAAGGCGAACAAGAAGCCGACCTGCATTCCGTCGCTCTCCACCGGCGTCGCCCTCGATGGCGTCACCTGGCACGCGGAGCTGGCGGGTGCGAACGCAACCACGTGGGTCGATCCGAATGCGGCGCTTCCCACCGACAGCTGCTTCGGCCACCCGTGGGATACCCAGTACCACATTCACGGCTTCTCGTGGAAGTGCATGACCAACCAGGGCAAGGCCGGTGAGGCCTCGCCGCTGATGGGCTACGCGTGGGACGGCTTCGGGGTCTACGGCCCGCGTGGCCCGAACGGCAAGTGGATCACGAACAAGCAGCTCGACGAGTGCCACGGCATGACCAGCACCGTCATGTTCGACGGCAAGCTGCAGAAGATCTACCACTACGTGCTCAACAACGAGTACCCCTACTCGATCGGCTGCTTCCGAGGCACCCCGGTGACACTGCCGATGAACCTCCAGCACAACATGAGCTAACGCACAGCCGGCTCCGGCAGCACCTCGGGCCCTCACCCGACCGCCGCCGGAGCCGGCACTGCGCGCGTTTTCTCCGACGGCGTGTGTCGATGGCCTGCAGCGGGGGCTCCTGATCTCCCTCGCCTGTTGCCTCATACCGCGTCCAGTGCACGATCCCATCGCGTGCGCGTCATCTGACGTCGGCGGAGCGATACAGCACGAGCCTCGTAAAGAGCACTGATATCTCTGTATGCGTCAGCGTTGCGTAAAATAGAGTCTGGATGTAGTATCCGAAGACCGCAGCGCTGCTGCCTTCACCAAGACGAGGATGAGATGAGACGACGACTACTTCAGCGGGCTGGCTTGCTGGCCCTGACGGCCGCGCTGGCCGTTGCTGCGGCAACGACCGCGAACGCGGCTCCCGCCAACATGACGCCGACGGTGCTCAACACGGCCCCAGCCGGCACGCCGATGAGCGAGCCGGGCCGCGGTCAGCTCGATATGTGCGGCCTCGCCTTCCTCGGCGGCAATACGCCGCCGCCCGTGTCGCAGGTGAACGTGCCGTGGCGCAACGGCAACGTCCTCAATGTCGCAAAGGCTCTCGAGTCTGCCGTGCCGGGCAAGGTCAAGATGAAGCACAGCTTCAAGGTCACCGAGACGAAGACCATGCGGCACTTCAAGGGCAATGGCATTCCGCCGTGGCCGGTTGGCAAGTACCCGATCCCGCCGAGTAGCGTCGCGTACGGGTACTACCACGCCGCGCCGGGCCTGCCGCCCTATCCGACGGCCGACCTGATCCCCATCAAGCCCTACAACCTCGACGTGAGCGTCCCGCGCCATCCGAAGGTGAACAAGAAGCCGACCTGCATCCCGTCGCTCTCCATGGGCGTTGCGCTCGACGGCATCATGTGGCACGCCGAGATTGCCGCTACCTCGGCAACGTCGTTCGTCGATCCGAACGCGGCACTGCCCACGGACAACTGCTTCGGCCACCCGTGGAACATGCAGTACCACGTCCACGGTTTCTCGTGGAAGTGCCTGACCCAGAAGAGTGACCCCGGCAGCAAGGCCTCGCCGCTGTACGGCTATGCCTGGGACGGGTTCGGCATCTACGGACCCCGTGACGCCAACGGCAAGTGGATCACGAACAAGCAGCTCGACGAGTGCCACGGCATGACCAGCACCGTCATGTTCGACGGCAAGCTGCAGAAGATCTACCACTACGTGCTCAACAACGAGTACCCCTACTCGATCGGCTGCTTCCGAGGCACCCCGGTGACACTGCCGATGGTCCTCCAGCACAACATGAGCTAACGCACAGCCGGCTCCGGCGGCACCTCGGGCCCTCACCCGACCGCCGCCGGAGCCGGCACTGCGTGTGCTTTCTGCGACCGCTAGGCTTCCCTCACCGCGAGGGAGGACCCATGGAGACAGTCGCATTCATCCGTATGGAAGACGGCACGGCCGAGGACTACGCGCTCCTCGATCGGCTCGGCGAGGAGCACATGCAGACGCTCCCCGACCGTCTGATGGCCGCGCTCGAGGGGCTGCGCCACTCGTTTGCCGGCTACCAGGTAACGCGCTACGAGCACTCGCTCCAGTCGGCCACGCACGCGTACAACGACGGGCGCGACGAGGAGTACATCGTCGCCGCGCTGCTCCACGACATCGGCGACGAACTCGCGCCCATCACCCACGGGGAGTTCATGGGTGCCGTGCTGCGCCCGTACTGCCGGCCCGAGATCGTCTGGATCGTCAAGCATCACGGGGTTTTCCAGTCGTACTACTACGCGCACCATTCCGGTGGCGATCGCAACGCGCGCGATCGCTTCAAAGACAGCCCGTGGTTCGACGCCTGCGCCGAGTTCTGCGCCAAGTACGACCAGAACTGCTTCGACCCGAACTTCGAGAGCCTGCCGGCCGAGTTCTTCGAGCCGATGGTGCGCCGCGTCTTCGCCGAGCCGCGCTACCTCACGGGTGACGAGCTGATCTAGCCACGATCACGGATGTATCAGGATCCACGATACGGATAATCCGTAGAGGGGAACCGCGCCGGGGTGCGTACACTGACGACGTACCTCTACAGGAGTTTCTATGACCGACTATCCCATCGCGCACCTGCTCTGGCAGCTGCTGCTCATCTTCGGCTTCATCATCTGGTTCTGGCTGCTGATCACGGTGTTCAGCGACCTGTTCCGCCGTCATGACATCGGTGGTGGCAAGAAGGTCCTCTGGATCATCCTGCTGTTCGCGACGAACATCTTCGGCGTGCTGATCTACCTGCTCGTCAACGGGCACGGCATGGCCGAGCGCAACCAGAAGGCTGTCGCCACCGCGCAGAAGCAGTTCGACGATCACGTGAAGGAAGTCGCCGGGGGCTCTGCCGCCGAGATCGCCCACGCGAAGTCGCTCCTCGATTCCGGCGCGATCACGCAGGACGAGTACGACACGCTCAAGAAGAAGGCGCTGTCCTAACGATGCACTGACGTGCTGGTGCGCCGGGTAACTGGCGCACCAGCACACAGCGTTTCCCGTTCGTTGCACACGTGTGCAAGCCGCCTCACACAAGTGTGCGGTTTCCGTCAATCAACAGGGTTGTCAGGGAAGTCCGGCACAATCCGTCCATGGACCAGAACGCCCCCCAGCACCCGACCGAGACACCGAAGGATCGCCTCCCCCTCGGACGTGCTGCGTTTCTCGGCACGATCGCCGCGGGTGCGATCGGGGTCGGCCTCATCTCGAAGATGGGCGGCATGGGTGTCGGCAACATGATTGCGAGTGCCGGCAACGTCGTCCCCGGCGTCGAGGGCATCGTCCCAACCGGCGGCTGGCGCATCTACAACGTGCAGGATCCGATGCCGACGTTCGACCCGGCCACGTACACCCTCACGGTCGATGGCGAGGTCGAGAACCCCGTCACGCTGACGTGGAGCGCCGTGCAGGAGACGCCGATGGTGACGAGCATCAGCGACTTCCACTGCGTCACCGGCTGGAGCGTCGAGAAGGTGCACTGGAAGGGCATCACGCCCGCCACGCTGTTCGACCTCGTCAAGCCCAAGACCACGGCCAAGCACGTCAACTTCCAGTCGCTCGAGGAGCCGTACTTCGATCAGTTGACGATGGAGCAGTTCAAGCTGAAGGACGTGCTGCTCGCCACCGAGATGGACGGCGTACCGCTGCAGCGCGTCCACGGCGCGCCGATGCGCCTCGTGATCCCGCAGATGTACGGCTACAAGGGCGTCAAGTGGCTCAGCAAGATCACGTTCGAGAAGGAGCCGACGCGGGGCTACTGGGAGACGCGTGGCTACGACGCCGACGCCTGGGTGGGCGACGATGTCTACCACTAGCCCCCTGCCGACGGCGACCGCGCCGGCCTATCCGCGCATCCGCCGCTTCACCGGCGCGCAGCGCCTGCTGCACCTCATCCTCGCAGTGACGTTCTTCGGGATGCTCTGGACCGGCCTGTGCCTATGGTCGCCGGCGCTCGCGGAGATCATGAACCGCCCGCTTGCCAAGCAATGGCACCTCTGGTTCGCGATCGCGCTCGGCGTCGCCTTCGTCGGCATCCTGATCCTGCGTCCCCGTGACGTCTCGGCCTTCGCCAAGGAGGTCGATACGCTCGACCGCGCCGACCGCGAGTGGCTCAAGGGTGGTCCGCGGCGCATCGTCAGCCATGACGGCGCACCCGAGCAGGGCTGGCTCAACGCGGGGCAGAAGCTCAATACCGCGATCACGATCGGCTTGCTGATCGTGCTCACCTTCACCGGCATCCTGCTCTGGCTCGGCGAGCAGAACACGGCGTTCCGCTTCGGTGGCACGGTCGACGTGCACGACATCGCGACGATCCTGATCGTGGCGCTCACGTGCGGGCATCTCTACCTGGCGCTGTTCAATCGCACGACGCGCGCCTCCATGAGCGGGATGATCGATGGCACCGTCGATCGCGAGTGGGCACGCGCCAATCACGGCCGCTGGGTCGCTGAGGTCGAGGCGCAGACGCCCGACCGCACGTCCTGACTGTTTGATCAGTCAAGAGTGCCAACGCACTCTCTATTCTGAGGTCGTCACGGCAGGGAGGCCCCCCATGATCGACTGCGATGTCCACGTGCAGATCACGCACCCCGAGGAGATCCTCAAGTACATCGACGAGCCTGAGCGCGAGTGGTACCGCAACCAGGCGTACTTGTTGGGGCTGCCCAGCTATCCGTGGTCGAACCCCTCGACGTGGTTCCGCGGCGACCTCGCCGTCGACGAGAACGGTATGCCCGGTGGCAACCCCGTGGTTGTCGCACAAGAGGTCCTCGACAACCAGGGTGCAGACATCGGCATCCTCACGGCCGATGACGCTCTCAGTGTCGGCCTGATGCAGAACACCTACCGCGCTGCCGCCCTCGCGCGTGCCCACAACGACTGGTTCCGCGAAGACTGGTTCCCCGTCGACGACCGCTTCCGCGGTTCGATCATCGTGCCGTCGCAAGATCCTGTCGCCGCCGTCGCCGAGATCGAGCGCTGTGCGAGCGACCGCCGCTTCGTCCAGGTCCTGCTGGCGGGTGGCAGCGAGCGGCCCTACGGCGATCCGAAGTACCTGCCGATCCTCGAGGCAGCCGCCGCCAACGGCCTCGCCGTCGCGATCCACTCGGGCATGGAGGGCATGGGCCTGGCCCACCAGCCGACCGGTGCCGGTGCGCCGACGTTCTACATCGAGTGGCACACCACGGGCTCGGCCTGCTCGATCATGGGCCACCTGTTCTCGCTGCTCACGCACGGGACGTTCCGCCGCATCCCCGACCTCAAGGTGCTGCTGATCGAAGGCGGCATCGCGTGGCTGCCGGGCATGCTCTGGCGCAACGACACCAACTGGCGCGGCCTGCGCGACGACACGCCGTGGCTCGACGAGCCGCCGAGCGAGACGATGAAGCGCCACATCCGCTTTGCCACCCAGCCACTCGAGCACACGGATGGCAACGACGAGCTGCTCTGGCAGATGCTCGCCGCCGTCGGCGCGCCCGACATCCTCTGCTACTCGTCCGACTACCCGCACTGGGACGGCGACGAGCCCAAGTGGCTTGCCAACCGCCTGCCCGAGGCGTGGCGTCAGGGCGTGATGCACGACAACGCGGTCAACTTCTACGGGAGCCGCCTCGACCTGCCGGTGACGCGATGAGCGAGTGGCACGACATCGCCGCCGAGGCCGAGGTGACGCCCGGTGCGCCTGCGATCGCCCGCATCGAGGGCCGCGAGATCGGCGTCATGCGCGACCCCCGCACGAACGACCTGATCGCCATCCGCAATCGCTGCCCCCACTCGGGCGCCAAGCTCTGCCTCGGCACCGTCGAGCAGCGCATCGAGGGCGAGCCCGGCGGCCATTACCACCTCGTCGATCGCACGGTCGTCGTCTGCCCGTGGCACGGCTGGGAATTCGACGCCTCGACCGGCGTCTGCCCCGAGGACGAGAATTTCCGCGTAGCCATCTACCCTGTACGCGTCGAACACGGCCGCGTCCTCGTGCAGGCCTAGCGCATGACTGACGCCCAGCTCCGCACCGAGTTCCCCCACGAGATCGAGGTCCGCACGCCGGTCTGGATCCCCATGCCCGATGGCACGCGGCTCCACGCGAAGATCTGGCTGCCCGTCGATGCCGACACGAATCCCGTGCCGGCCGTCATCGAGTACGGCCCATACCGCCTCACCGACGGCACCGTCGCGAGCGACGAGCAGGAGATGCGCTGGTTCGCGGGCGAGGGCTACGCCGGCATTCGCATCGACATCCGCGGCACGGGCGAGTCGACCGGCCTCTGCCCCGACGAGTACACCGAGCGGGAGACACAGGATGGCGTCGACGCGATCGCGTGGATCGCCGCGCAGCCGTGGTGCACCGGCGCCGTCGGCATGACGGGGTACTCATGGACGGGCTTCAACGGACTCCAGATCGCCGCCCGCCGGCCGCCCGCCCTGAAGGCTGTTGTGTCGGGCTACTCGACCGACGATCGCTACACCGACGACGTCCACTACCGCGGCGGCCTGATCGACGCGATGTGCATGCTGCACTGGAGCGTCTGCATGCAGGGCTGGCAGGCGCGCCCACCCGTCCCCACGATCTATGGCGAGGGCTGGCGTGAGGCGTGGCTCGAGCGCATGAACCTCGAGCCGTGGATCGCGCACTGGATGGCCCATCAGCACCGGGACAACTACTGGCGCCACGGCTCGGCCTGCGAGGACTTCGACAAGATCGACACGCCGATCCTCTGCGTGGCCGGCTGGACCGACGGCTACACCGACTCGGCGTTCCGGGTGCTGGCCGGTGCCAAGGGGCCGCGCAAGGCGATCATCGGCCCGTGGGGCCATAACGACCCGATCCACGGCCCGCCGTCGCCGCGCGTCGGCATCCTGGCCGAGCAGACGCGCTGGTTCGACCGCTGGCTCAAGGGCATCGATAGCGGCATCGATGGCGACGCCATGCTGATCGCGTACGAGCAGGATCCGGTCGAGCCCGCCCCGCGCCTGGCCGATCGCCCGGGCCGCTGGATCGTCGAGGAGACGTGGCCGTCGCCGCGCCTCGAGACGCGCGAGCTCGTCCTCGGCCACGGCACCCTGGGCGGCGATCCCGGCGAGGAGCAGGTCTTCCCGATCGAGAGCGTGCAGACCGTTGGCCTCGACGGCGGCTCGTGGACGGCCGACGGCAAGTCCGACGACCTGCCGCTCGACCAACGTGGCGAAGAGGCTCTCAGCCTGTGCTTCACCTCCGACCCGCTCGACGCGTCGTTCGCGATCCTCGGCCACGCCACCGCGCGCCTGGCGATCACCGCCGACCAGCCGACCGCGATGGTGTCGGTGCGCCTCAGCGAGGTCGCACCCGATGGCTCGTCGCTGCTCGTCACGCGCGGGCATCGCAATCTCTGTCACCGCCACGGTAACGACCGACCGGAGGCCGTCGTGCCCGGTGAGGAGATGCTGATCGACGTCCCCCTCGATTCGATCGCGCATCGCTTCCAGCCCGGCAACCGCCTCCGCATCGCGATCTCGCCGTGCTATTGGCCGTGGGCGTGGCCGTCGCCCGCGCCGGTCACGCTCGGCATCCGCACCGGCGCCTCGTCACTGCTTTTACCCGAGCGCCCCATCAGCCCGGCCGACGCGATCATGCGCCCGCTCGACCCGCCCTTCGAGCCGCCGATCCCCGAGATCGAGATGCTCCGCCCAGGCTCGGGCGGCAGCCGCACCCGCACCTACGACCCGGCGACGGGCATCACGGAGTCGGTCTTCGACTGGGACATCGGCGGCGCGTGGAAGTACGAGAACGGGATCGTCTGGGAGGACTCGTCGGTCACGACGATGCGCATCAAGGACGACGATCCGCTGTCGGCCGAGGTGATCGTCGAGAACACCTGCCTCTACGACGACGGCGAGCTGACGGTCGACATCGTCGCCTACAGCGAGATGCGCTGCACGGCGACCGACTACCTCGTCTCGTGCACGCTGACGGTGCAGGAGAACGGTGCGCCGCTGCTCGATCGCACGTGGGACTACGTGTTCCCGCGCGACCACAACTAGCCCGGTCGCTGGCATTGCCTCGCTGCGCGCAGTAGGCTAGCGCCATCGCAGTCGAGGAGACACCATGAGCGAGCAGGAATTCCCCGCGTACATCGGCATCACCGATGTCACCACGCAGTCGCACGACCAGATGCTGGTCGAGGCCTTCATGGAGGGCCAGCACTCGATCATGGCCGACGAGCCGAAGGGCTTCGACATCGGCGACCCGCCCGACCTGATCGGCCAGTCGCGCGGCTGGACGCCCGTCCACTACCAGCTGGCCGCGCTCTCCATGTGCACGTCGATCACCATCACCGTCGTGGCGCGCGACCAGGGCTTCGCCTACCGCAACCTGCGCACCGGCATCCGCTCGCTGATCGACATCCGCGGCTTCTTCTTCGACCTGCACCTCCAGCCGAAATTCGAGCAGGTCAACTACGACCTCTGGCTCGACACCGACGAGAGCGACGAGCGCATCAAGGAGCTCGCCGAGGAGTCCGACCGCCGCTGCCCGCAGCTCGGCCTCTTCCACCTCGCCCAGATCCCACTGCGTGTCCGCTGGCATCGCGAGCAGACAGGCGAGGTCGCCTACGAGCAGCGCTTCTTCCTCGATGGCGAGACGCCGGAGGAGCGCCTGCGACGCGAGGCGATCGAGCAGTCGTGATCAACCGGGCGCGGAGAACGTCCGCGCCCGGGTCTCACATCAGATACCAGTCGAAGAAGCGCTCGAGGCGACGGTAGAAGTCGACCTGCGGCTCGAAGCGCAGGAGGCCGTGACCCTCGGTCGTGTAGGTGACGTACTCGAAGGTCTTGCCGCCGAGGCGGCGCAGTTCGGCAACGAGCTCCTCGGACTGCTTCGGGTGCACGCGGATGTCCTGCTCGCCGTGGGCGATCAGGAGCGGTGCCTCAATGTTGGCCAAGCGCAGCACCGGCGAGCCGGCTTCGTAGGCCGCGCGGTTCGCTGATGGCGGGCCCATCATGCGCTCGAGGTCTTGTACGCCCTCGCGATCGCCCTGCGCCCACGACGATCGGATGTCGCAGTCGCCGTACTTGCAGACGCCGAGCTTGAAGCGATGCTGCGGATCGTCGGTGACGGACAAGAGCGACATGTACGAGCCGTACGACGCGCCGAAGATGCCGAGGCGATCGGCGTCGACCCAGTCGAGCCCCGCGAGGTAGTCGGCGGCGGCGAGGCAGTCCTTCGTGTCGCCGACGCCCCAGTCGTCGTGGTTGAGGCGCTCGAAGGCGCGCCCGTACGACGTCGAGCCGCGGAAGTTGATCGCCAGCCAGGCGTAGCCCTTGTCGATGAAGTACTGCGCGTGGCCATCCCACTCGTCGCCGTAGTACGACGTGGGGCCGCCGTGCGGATAGACGATCGCTGGCACCGGCGCATCCTTGCTGGCGCCAGCCGGGCGGAACAGGAAGCCGTGGATCTCGGTGCCGTCGAACGAGCGGTACGTGATCTCCTCGGGCCGCGCGTGCGGCGCGTTGCGAACCGCCAGCGGTGCCGGGGCGTGCAACGTGTGCGTCTCGCCCGCTGCCGAGACCACACGAAACTCGGACGGCGTGGACTGGTCGGTGTACTCCGCGACGATGCCACCGTCGGCGGTCCAGCACGCGCTCGACCAGGCACCGCCGTGCGCGACGGTCGTGACGGCGTGCGTGCGCACGTCGACGGTGACGAGATCGAAGCGACCGCGGCGCGCTCGAGTGGCGAGGATCGTGTCGCCGTCGGCACTCCACGTCGGCCCGAAGAAGTCGCCAGCGTCATGCGTGAGCTGCTTCTCGTCGGACCCGTCGGGGCGGATCAGGTGCAGCTCAAACCAGCCGCTGCGTTCGGAGGCGAACACGATCCACTCGCCGTCGGGCGACCAGGCCGGGAAGCGATCCGCCATCTCCGGCGGCGCGCTGATCGTGCGCACGGCACCGGTCTCGATGTCGGCGACGCAGATCTGGCTCTCGCGCAGGTCCTTGCGCACCCAGAAGACGTAGGCGATCTCGCGGCCATCGGGCGAGACCGCGGCTCCCCACTCGTCGCCGTGGTCGGCGCACTCGACCGTGAGCCGACGCGGGAACGGATCAGCGATATCGACGACGGCAAGGCGCGAGGTCTGGTCGTCGCGCTCGACAGAGATGACGAGGCGCGCATCGTCGATCCAGACCGGCGACGAGCCCTCGACCAGCTTGCGCGGCGGGCCCCCGGCGAGCGGCACGAGCCAGATATGCCCGTCGTCGCCGTACGCAACGGTCGAGCCATCGGGCGAGAGCTGCGGGGTGATGTCCTCCCAAAACGGCGCGGGCTCACGGCCGGTGGTGAGCCGCCGCGGCGTGGGGTCATCGAGCGTCATCATCCAGACGTCGGAGGTGTCGGGGCGGTCTTGGATGAAGACCAGCGTGCGGCCGTCAGCACCGATCGTGAGGCTGCGCGGGCGCTCCGTGACCGCCACCGTCTCGAGCCGCCAGTGCGGCGGCGGCGACAGATCCTTGCGCGGCGAGGAGGGAATGCCCTCGTACTCGTCTTTTCCGATCCACATGCGGCTATCCATGCGAGAACTCTACGGCGAATTCACTAGGCTCTGCACATGAGCCTTCTGATCGATCCCGACGACTCCGTGCTCGTGATCATCGACGTGCAGGCCGACTTCCTGGCCCGCGTCGAGGACGAGACCAAGGCCGGCCTACTCGAGCGCATCGCCTTCCTCGCCGAGAGCGCGCACTTTTGCGACATCCCGATCATCGCGTCGGTCGAGTCGCCGGAGGATTGGGGTGGTCTGCACCCCGAGCTCGCGGAAGCGGTCGGTGACGCACCGGTGCTGCGCAAGGAGGTCTTCGGCCTCTGTGGCGATCCGCTCGTCGGCCCCGCCGTGCGCGACTCGGGTCGGCGAACCGCCGTGCTTGTGGGGCTCGAGACCGACGTCTGCGTGGCGCAGTCCGCCCTCGGGCTGCTCGACGAGGGCTTCCGCGTGGCGGTCGTTGAGGACGCTGTCGGCTCGCCCGGCAGCGCCCATGCCGCCGGCCTCGACCGTATGCGGCGCGCCGGGGTAATCCCCGTTGTCGCCAAGCAGCTGCACTACGAATGGATGCGCACCGTCGAGCGCTCGCGGGCGTTTCACGCCGAGCGTCCCGACTTTGAGAATCCGCCTGGCGTCCTGCTGTAGCGCACACCGCGCCGCGTAAGCGGTAGCGGTTCGGTGAGCGTGCGTGCGCTGCGAGCACCTGTGAATCGCCCAACGGCTATCCTCACTCGCATGACGATGCTGCGTTCGACTACGGCCTGGCAGGCACTCGCCGCCCACCACGAGACCATCAAGGATGTGACGCTCCGCGAGCTGTTCGCGGGCGACGCAACCCGTGGCGAGTCTCTTACCGCCGAGGGCGCCGGGCTCTTCCTCGACTACTCGAAGAACCGCATCACGGCCGAGACGCTGCAGCTGCTCGTGGCACTCGCCGAGGAGCGCGACCTGGCCGGCCGCCGCGCCGCCATGTTCCGCGGCGATCACATCAACGTCTCGGAAGACCGGGCCGTCCTCCACACCGCGCTGCGCCTGCCCAAGAGCGCGACGCTGCACGTCGACGGCCAGGATGTCGTCAAGGACGTCCACGAGGTGCTCGACCGCATGGCCGCATTCTCGGAGGATGTCCGCGAGGGCCGCTGGCTCGGCCACACCGGCAAGCGCATCAAGAACGTCGTCAACGTCGGCATCGGCGGCTCCGACCTCGGTCCCGTCATGGCCTACGAGGCGCTCAAGCACTACGCGAAGCGCGACATGACGTTCCGCTTCGTCTCGAACGTCGACTCGACCGATTTCGCCGAGGCGACGATCGACCTCGACCCCGAGGAGACGCTGTTCATCATTGCGTCGAAGACCTTCGGCACCCTCGAGACGATGACGAACGCGCACACGGCGCGGGCGTGGTCGCTCGAGAAGCTCGGCGACACCGCCGCCGTGGCCAAGCACTTCGTCGCCGTCTCGACCAACGCCGAGCGCGTTGAGGCCTTCGGCATCGACACCAACAACATGTTCCCGTTCTGGGACTGGGTTGGCGGCCGTTACTCGATGGACTCGGCGATCGGCCTGTCCACGATGCTGGCGATCGGCCCCAAGCACTTCCACGAGCTGCTGGCCGGCTTCCATGCGATGGACGAGCACTTCCAGACCGCGCCGCTGCACCAGAACCTACCCGTCCTGATGGGTCTGCTCGCGCTCTGGTACCGCGACTTCTTCGGCGTCCAGACGATCGGGGTGATGCCGTACGAGCAGTACCTCAAGCGCTTCCCCGCGTACCTGCAGCAGCTAACGATGGAGTCGAACGGCAAGCACGTCATGCTCGACGGCACGCAGGTCGACTACGACACCGGCCCGGTCTACTGGGGCGAGCCGGGCACAAACGGGCAGCACAGCTTCTACCAGCTGATCCACCAGGGGACCTCGATCATTCCGGTCGACCTGATCGGCTTTGCGCACTCGCTCAACCCGATCGGCGAGCACCACGACATCCTGATGAGCAACGTCTTCGCGCAGGCCGAGGCGCTCGCCTTCGGCAAGACCGAGGCAGAAGTTCGCGCAGAGGGCACGCCCGAGAACGTCATCCCGCATCGCGTGATGGAGGGCAACCGCCCGACCAACACGATCCTCGCCGACCGCCTCACCCCGCATCGCCTCGGCTCGCTGATCGCCCTCTACGAGCACAGCGTGTTCACCCAAGGCGTGATCTGGGACATCGACTCGTTCGACCAGTGGGGCGTCGAGCTCGGCAAGGCCCTGGCAGTCAAGATCATCCCCGAGCTCGAGAGCGACACCGAGCCCGACCTTCAGCACGATTCTTCGACCAATGCACTGATCCGGCGCTACCGCGCCATGAAGCGCGCGTAGACCCAAGGAGCACCACCATGGCAACAGCACACCCCATGCAACTCGGAATGGTCGGCCTCGGCCGGATGGGCGCGAATCTCGTTCGCCGCCTGATGCGCGATGGCCATACCTGCGTCGTGTTCGACACCAATCAGGATGCCGTGAAGGAGCTTGAGGCCGAAGGCGCAATCGGCGCCTCGTCGATGGCCGACCTCGTGGCCAAGATGGAGCGCCCGCGCAACGTCTGGATCATGGTCCCCGCTGCGATCGTCCAGAAGATGGTCGACGAGCTCAAGGACCTGCTCGAGGACGACGACACGCTGATCGACGGTGGCAACTCGTACTACCGCGACGACATCAAGCACGCCAAGGAGCTGGCGGCCAAGGGCATCCACTTCGTGGACTGCGGCACGTCGGGCGGCGTCTGGGGCCTGGAGCGCGGCTACAGCCTGATGATCGGTGGCGAGGACAAGGCCGTGCAGCGCCTCGACCCCATCTGGAAGACGATCGCGCCGGGCGAGGGCTCGGCAGAGCCGACGCCGGGCCGCAAGGCCGGTGGCACCGCGCAGGAGGGCTACCTCCACTGCGGGCCGAACGGTGCGGGCCACTTCGTGAAGATGGTCCACAACGGCATCGAGTACGGCATGATGGCCGCGATCGCCGAGGGCCTGTCGATCATCAAGCACGCCGACGCCGGCAAGCAGACGCAGGAGATCGACGCCGAGACGACGCCGCTGCGCGATCCCGAGTACTACCAGTACGAGATCGACGTGGCCGAGGTCGCCGAGGTGTGGCGCCGCGGCTCGGTCGTTGGCTCGTGGCTGGTCGACCTGACCGCCAGCGCGCTGGCCAAGGACCCGAACCTCGATGCCTTCGACGGCCGCGTGTCGGACTCTGGCGAGGGCCGCTGGACGACGATCGCCGCGATCGAGGAGGGCGTCCCCGCCCCGGTCATCACGGCGTCGCTGATCGAGCGCTTCGAGTCGCGCGGTCTCGGCCAGTTCTCCGGCAAGGTCCAGTCGGCCATGCGCAGCGAGTTCGGCGGGCACGACGAGAAGAAGGCCTGATGCAGCACGAGCTGATCGTCCTGCCCGATGCAGCGGCGGTCTCGAAGGCGGCGGCGGAACACGTGGCGAAGGCCGCGCGCGACGCCGTAGCCGAGCGCGGTGTGTTCTCGATGGCCGTCAGCGGCGGCCGTTCGCCGTGGGCGATGTTCGCAGACTTGGCCGAGCTCGACATGCCGTGGGAGTCGGTCGAGCTCTACCAAGTAGATGAGCGGATTGCCCCGGAGGGCGACCCGCTGCGCAACCTCACGCACCTGCGCGAGTCGCTTGGTCCGCAGTTGCCGGTGCAGATCCATCCCATGCCGGTCAACGACGATGATCCCCAGCGCGGTGCTCGCGACTACGCCGGCGAGCTGCCGACCACGATCGACCTGATCCACCTCGGTCTGGGCCCCGATGGCCACACGGCATCGCTGGTACCCGGCGACCCGATCCTCGAGGTCACTGATCAGCTGGTGGCGGTAACGGGCGGCGAGTACCAGGGCACGCATCGCATGTCGATGACGTACCCGGAGCTCGCCAAGTGCCGCAGCCTGCTGTGGCTGCTGACGGGCGATGACAAGCGCGAGCCGCTGCAGCAGTTGCTGGCCGGCGACCCGTCGATCCCCGCCGGTCGCGTGACCGCGCCTGCCTCGGTGATCCTGGCCGACGCGGCTGCGGCTGGCTAATCGAATAGGTCGAGCACATCGCGCAGCGCAGCATCGACCGCTGCGAGCTCCTCGCCACTCAGCCGTCCCAGCCGCTCACCGAGCCGGTGTGTGGTCGCCGCGTGCGCCTGCTCGACGAGAACGGCTGTGCGAACGCCGTCGATCTCGATCACCGGTCGAAATGAGGCGGCTCGCACCCGTGTCGATGTCGGCGCGATCAGCACCGTGCTGAGAAAGTCGAAAGCGTCGGCCTGGATGACGACACCCGGCCGCGCGCCGGCTTGCTCATGCCCGAGCGCTCCGCGGGGCGCTCGGATCGCGTAGCAGTCACCACGCAGCATCATTCCTCGCCCCGCACCGGCATGAGGTCGCGCATCTCCTCTCGAATGGCAAGGATCTCCGCGCGGTCGGCAGGGTCGTCGGCGAGTCGGCGACATTCCTCCCGCAGCAGTTCGCGATCGCGGTCCCTCTGCGCACGGGCGCGCAGTGCATCGCGAATCACCTGCGAGACGTTGATGCCCCGCGAGCGGAGCTCGGCGACAGCTCCTTCCGATGCGTCATCGAGACGGACGTGAATCGAGCGATTCATGGCCATGATCGTATGGAGGGATGACGTTGTGAAGGCGCGCGGAACTGCGCGGCTTCCGGGCACTCAGGCACTGAGTTCCCGCTGATTCCCACTCGGGTCCCTCGACCTGATCCTACCGCTGCGCGCATCGGATCGCTACCGTGTCGCGTATGGATCAGGACACCGAGAAGCGCGTCGCCGCCGAAGCCGCGGCGCTGCTCGTCGAGGACGGGATGCACGTGGGTCTCGGCACGGGCTCGACCGTGGCGTTCCTCCTCCCAGCGATCGCCGCGCGCGCGCTCGACATCACCTGCGTCGCGACGTCCGTGCGCACCGAAGACGCAGCGCGCGCCCTCGGCATGAAGGTCGCGAATGCCGCGGAGGTCGACCACCTCGACCTCGCGATCGACGGTGCCGACCAGATCGCGCCCGACTGGTGGATCGTCAAGGGTGGCGGTGCGGCACACACGCGGGAGAAGATCGTCGCCTCGATGGCCGACCGCTTTGTGGTGATCGCCGACTCGTCGAAGACCGTTGATGGCCTGTACGCGCCGATCCCGCTCGAGCTGCTCAAGTACGGCCTCGCCAACACGTTGCGACTGCTCGACGACGTGACGCTGCGCGGCGTGCCGGACAGCCCCGACGGCAACGTGATCGCCGACTATCAGGGCGATGCCAGCGACCCGGAGAATCTGGCCGCTTGGCTCGGCAGCGTGCCGGGCGTGGTCGAGCACGGGCTGTTTCCGCCGTCGATGACGAGCGAGATCCTGATCGGCCGCGGTGACGCGGTCGAGCGCCTCACGCGCGCCCTCTAGCCGCCGAGGCGCGGGCCGCGCTCGTCGTGCTGCAACTCGAACGCGCCCGATCGCGGCTCGAGCTCGACGTCGAAGTCGGTGACGACGCCTGCGATCGTCGCGTAGAGGCCGACGACAAGGTGCAGCTCGACGAGCTCTCGCAGGCTGAAGTGCTGGCGCAGCGCATCGAAGACGTGGTCCTCGGAGCGCCGGTGGTCCAGGATGTGCGGCACGGCTTCGAGCAGTAGACGATCGGCCTCGGCAAACGGTGCGAGCTCGAGGCGGCCAACGTCAATGGCGTTGAGCTCCTCCTCGGTGACGCCGACCATCCTCGCAACTTCGATGTGGTGCATCCACTCGTAGGCCGAGTCGACGAGGCGCGCAGTGCGCAGGATCGCGAGCTCGCGTTGACGCTGGTCGAGCACGGCGTCGTTCCACAGACTCGCCGTCAGATCCATCAGCGGAGGGAACGCAGCATCGGCGTGCGCAAGCGCGCGAAAGACGTTGTTCTGTGGCAGCGCAGCGAGCATCTCGCGCGTCTGCGGCGAGAGTGCGTCATCGGCGGGGTTTGGACTGCGCGTCATCGGTGCGGGCATGGTCGCAGACACTGCGCGCATGGCGATCACCGCGCACACGATTCCTTACGAAATGTCTAAAGTAAGGAATATGGACGAGCCGCAGCGCATCATTTCCCGCATCGCCCGCGTCACCAGCAAGGGCCAGGTCACGATCCCCAAGGACATCCGCGAGGCGCTCGACATTCGCGACGGCGACGCCGTCGAGTTCTGGATCCGCGGCGATGAGCTGCGCGTCGAGCGGATCGGGCGCCCAGAAGAACTGCGTGGATCGCTCACGACGCCAGAGCATCTCAAGGGCATGACGGTTGAGGAGATCGTCAAACTCTCGCGCCGAATGCCGCGTGGAGACGGCGCATGAGCCTCGTCGCCTACGTCGATACCAACGTTCTGCTCCGCTACTGCCTCAACGACCTCCCGGAGCACACTCCCGCCGCGACACGCATCGTCAACGAGGCAGACGAACTGCGACTGCTCCCCACCATCCTCCTCGAAGTCGGGCACGTCCTGCGTTCGAACTACGGCTTCTCGCGACCCCGCATCGCAGAGACGCTTCTCCGCATACTCGCCCTACCGGCAATCGTCGGTGAAGTCGACGCGATGGCCCAAGCAGTCCGACTTCACATTGAGCGCTCGATCGACCTCGAGGACGCCTGGCTCGCCGTCACCGCCCGGTCGTCAAATGCCCCCCGCGTCGCCTCCTTCGACCGCGACTTCGATCGCATCGCCGGCCTCGAGCGCGTCTCGTCGTAGCCCGCATCGGGCATGATCCACGTGTCCCATGGGAGGGGAAGCAATGGCTGAGCAGATGATCAAGATCACGAGCGGCGACGTCGAGTTCCTGGCGCGCATGGAGCCCGAGAAGGCGCCGAAGACGTGCGAGGCATTTCTGTCTCTCCTGCCCTACGAGAACAAGATGATCCACGTGCGCTGGAGCGGGGAGTCGTGCTGGATTCCGCTCGGCGACTTCGATCTCGGTGTCCCCTTCGAAGACGCGACCGCGCACCCTGCGCCCGGCGAGATCCTCTGGTACCCCGGCGGCATCTCCGAGTGCGAGCTGCTCTTCCCGTACGGGCCGTGCAGCTTCGCCTCCAAGGCGGGCCCGCTCGCTGGCAACCACTTCCTGACGATCGTCGAGGGCAAGGAGAAGCTCCACGCCCTCGGTGCCAGCACGCTGCAGGTCGGCGCACTGCCGATCCGCTTCGAGCTGGTCTAGGCGGGAAGCCGGCCGCTGAGCCGGATCTCGAACAGCTGCGGCCAATACTTACCCGTCACCGCGATGGTGCTCGCGCCCGGATAGCGCGCGATCCCGTTGAGGACCTCGCCGGGTGCGCTCAACTGCGCGCGCAGCCGCGTCATGTCGAGCCACGCACGCACGTGCCCATCGGCCGGGTCGATCAGCGCGATGCGATCGCTATGCCAGACGTTCGCCCACAGCACGCCGTCGATCAGCTCGAGCTCGTTGAGCTGATCGATGTCGCGCTGTCCGTCGTGGACGGTGATGCGCCGCACGACCTTCAGCGTCGTCGGGTCGAGCCACCGCACGGTGCTCGTACCGTCGCTGGCGATCAGCTGGCGCCCATTGGTCGTCAGCCCCCAGCCATCGAACGTGTAGCGGCGCGCAGACGTGCGGGCCAGCGTGCTTGGGTCGTAACCGAAGATCCGCTGGTCGGTCCAGGTCAGCTGGACCGCAGAGCCCTTGAGGACGGTCAGCCCCTCACCGAACAGCGATGGCGCGAGATTCTGCTGGAGCACCACTGAGCCGGTTGTCGGATCGACGCGACGCACCGATGACTGTCCCTCGAGCCCCGTGCTCTCGAGCAGCACGGTGCCGTGAGCCACGAGCCCCTCGGTGAATGCCGTCGCGTCGTGCGGATGCGATGCGGTGAGCGACCACGGCGCCACGGGCGCAGCGCTCGCCGACCCCACACCCAGTAGGACAAGAACCAACGATGCGATCAGTGCACGTGCAACCACGCGCCCAACCTATCAGCGCACAGGCAGAGCCGACGGTGCAACGCGCTCCGCGACGACCTCGATCACCGTCGGACCATCGGCCGCAAACGCCTCGCCGATGATGCCCGGTAGCGCGTCGAGCGACTCAGCACGCACCGCACGGCATCCGAAGCCCTCGGCAATCTTGAGGAAGTCGCGCGCCGAGGTATCGACAGCAACCGGTGGCACGTCGGCGCGCAGCATCGAGTCCTTGATCTCGCCGTAGCCGTGGTTCTGCCAGATCACGACCGCGATCGGCAAGCCGAGATCGACTGCCGTGGCGAGCTCCTGGATCGTGAAGAGGAAGCCGCCGTCGCCCGACAGCGACAGAACCGGGCGCTCGGGCGCGCCGACCTTCGCCCCGATCGCCATCGGCAGAGCCGGGCCGAGCGTGCCGAAACCGCCATACGGCAGGTAGGCATTCGGCCGCACGCCACGCCACATGTGCGCGGCGGCGTAGACGGGCTGCGTCGAGTCGACGGCGATGATGCCGTTCTCGGGCAAGGCGGCCTCGAGCGCGGCGAGGAACGGCTGGAACTCCTCACAGCCGGGCCACCAGTGATTGCCCTCGCGCAGTGCCGCGGCACGCGCGTCGCCGTTGCCCTGCACCCCGCGCTCACCCAGCAGCGCCTCGATGGCGGCCATGGTCTTCGCCGCCTCGCCATGAATGCCGAGGGTCGCCGGGCGACGCTTGGCGAGCTGCTCGGCGTCGATATCGATGCGGATCAGCGAGCCCTGGAAGGCCGGCGGGGCCAGCGTGGGCGTGTAGAAGTAGTCCGTCTCGGAGAACTCGGTGCCTACGGCGAGCACGACGTCGGCCTGCTCGAGCTCTTCGAAGATCGGCGAGATCGTCGTGGTGGTGCCGACCGACAGCGGGTGCGCGTCGGGCACGATGCCCTTACCGGCGATCGTCATCGTCACGGGTGCGCCAACGCGCTCGGCCAGAGCGATCGCCTCGGCCTGTGCGTGGCACGCGCCACCGCCGAGCAGGATCATCGGGCGCTGAGCGTTGGCGAGCAGCGAGGCTGCCTGCTCGACCAGCGAGTGCTCGGGCTGCGGCGAGACCGCGCGCTCGGGCAGGCGCTGGTCGCCCGCGGCCGGCTGGGAGAGGACGTCGATCGGCACGCTGATGTGCACGGGGCGCGGGCGCTGCGACGTGAAGATCTCCCACGCCTGCGCGAAGGCCTCGGGCAGTTCGGCGGGATCGCGAACGTCGATCGACACCTCGCAGATCGTCGACATGAAGGCGGGCTGGTCGGGCAGATCGTGCAGCGGACCGTGGCCCTGCTCGGCGTCCTCGGTTGCCGTGCCGCTCGACAGGATCAGCATCGGCAGCGAGTCGTGGTGCGCGGTGGCGACGGCGGTTGCGACGTTGGTCAGGCCAGCGCCGGTGATCAGGATGCAGACGCCGGGCTTGCCCGTGGCGCGCGTGTAGCCGATCGCCATGTAGCCGGCGCCCTGCTCGTGCCGCGGGGTGACGTGGTTGATGGGCGAGTCCGCGAGGCCGCGGTAGTACTCCAGCGTGTGCACGCCGGGGATCCCGAACGCCGTGTCCACCTCGTACTGCTCGAGCAGGCGGATCGCCGCCTCGCCGCATGTCGCCATCGGATCCTCCCTCGTTACCGTGAAACCGTACCCGTTGGACGGGTCTGTGGCTGCCTGTTAGCCCGTGACGCCACCGGCGCCGCCACCCGTTGCGCTGACACCGAGCTTGGCCAGCGTCGAGACGTAGGCTGCATTGCCAGCCCAGGCAGAGCCACGCGGGCGCACCGGCCCTGGCACCTTCGTACGCGCGGTGTAGGTGAACGTCGCGCTCTTCTTGGCCTTCAACTGATCACGGGAGAAGCACACGCGATTCTTGGCCTTGTCGCGCTTGCCCGCCGACTTGAGGTACGTGAGCGACTTCGGAATCGTGATGCAGAGCTCGACGTCGTTGGCCACGACCTTCGCCGTGTTGGTGACGGTGAAGGAGACCACGACCTTGGCGTTGACCCCTGTCGACGACGGCTTGGCCTTGCCGGTGATCTTCAACTTGGCGGCCGAACCCTTCGGAACGGTCACCTTGACCGTGGCGCTCGCCTCGTTGTTGGCGAGATTCGGATCCTTCTGGGGCCCTGGCGTCAGCGTCGCGGTGTTGACGAAGGTCGAGCCGGCGCGATCCTTGCCGACGGTGGCGACGATCTGGATCTCGAAACTCGCGCCCGGAATGATCTCGCCGGCGTTGCACGTGACCTTCCGCCCTGCGACCGTGCACCCCTCGAAGGCGCTCGAGGTAGCGCTTGCCACCGTCAGGCCCTCGGGGAGATCATCGACGACGACGGCGCCGGTCGAGCTCGCCGGCCCGGCGTTGGCGACGCCGATCGTGTAATAGATCGTGCCGCCGGGTGCGACTTTGGCGACGTTGGCAGTCTTGGTGATCACGAGGTCGGCGATCGGCGCGGCCAGCAGCGGGGCGTTATCGGTGTTGTTCGTCGTGATCGGATCGGGCGTATCGGAGGCTACGGTCACCGACGCCGTGCGCTCGGCCTCGGACAGGTTGGAGGCGGCAATCACGGTGATCACACGCTCGGCACTTGCACCATTGGCCAGCGTGCCGATAACGCAGGAGACCGACTGGCCGGCGATCGTGCAACCGGCGGGCGCCTTGGAGGGCGTTAGGCCGCTCGGAATGCTGATCGCCATCGTGCTGTTCGTTGCCGTCGACGGACCGTTGTTGACGACCGAGAACGTCAAATCCGTGCTGGCGCCGGCCGCCACGGTGGCGTCACTCTTCGCCGTTGCCTCGAGGTCTGCCGCGGGGAGGATGGTGACGGTCGCCGTGGCGTTGTTGTCGCTCGGATCAGGATCGTCGGTGTTCGAGAACACGTTGGCGCGATTGATCGCTGTGCGGTCCGCTGCCGGGACCGAGGCGAGCGTGGTACCGGCGATCGTCACGCTTCGCGTCGCGGCATTCGCCGTCGCGCCGGTCCAGATGCAGGTAATCGTCGAGCCGGAGCGGCTGCAGCTGCCGCCTGTTGACGGCGTGCTGGTGATCGTGGCGCCGGTGTCAATCGCAGCCGGCAGACGATCCACGATCTGCACGTTCGTCGCCGAGGCAGGACCGTTGTTGGTCGCTGTGAGGGTGTAGCTGATCGGGGCGGCCAGATCGACCGTCGCCGCCGATGCCGTCTTGGTGATGGCAAGGTCGGCACCCGGACGGATCGTCAGCGTTGCGCTGTCACTGGCCGGAGAAGCAGTCACAGCGGAGGTAGCGGTGGCGGTATTCGTCACCGTCGTGCCGAGCAGGCTGGCGTCGGGCCGGGCCCTGATGGTGACCGTAGCCGTGGAGTTAGCCGACAACGATCCAAAGGCGCAGCTAACGGCGGTTTGACTTCCGCTCGGTG
Source organism: Thermoleophilia bacterium (assembly GCA_037133755.1). Classification (GTDB taxonomy): domain Bacteria; phylum Actinomycetota; class Thermoleophilia; order Gaiellales; family F1-60-MAGs149; genus F1-60-MAGs149. The sequence continues at coordinate 16,195 of JBAXNN010000013.1, read as the reverse complement.
TCGTCGTGCACGTGCCCTGCGACGTCGTGACCGAGGCGAAGGCGAGGCCCGCCGGCAGGGTGTCGGCAAGCGTCGCATTCGTCGCCGTCGAAGGACCGCTGTTGCGCACTTGGATCTTGAACCCGGCCAGTGTGCCGAGGCTGATCGTGCCGGTCAGGGCAGCTTTGTTGACGACGAGCACAGCACTCGGCGCAGCACCGGCATCCACACTGGACGTGTCATTGAGAAGTGCAGGGCTATTCGCATCGGTCGGTTGGCCACCACCGGAGACGCCACCGGCATTGAGCACCGCGCCGCCCGGCGAATAGCTGACGACCACGGTGACCGGCGGATAGGAGGCGCCCGGCGCCAAGGCGTCAGACCGCGTGCAGGGCGAAGCCGAACCCGGGCAGCTCCAGCCAGTTCCGGTCATGGTGTAGCCACCCGTGAAGGCTCCCCCGCGCGTGTCGGTAACGGTGACGGTGCCAATGGTCGGCAGCGTGCCGTTGTTGGTGACGGTCAGATCGAAGGTGTACGTGTTGGCAGAGACACTCCGAATCGTCTTGACGATCCCCGGATCTGGATACACGACCGTCGTATCGGCCTCTGCAACGGTCGAGATCGGCAGACCGAGGTCGGCAGAGACGAAGTCGAGCGTGGCGATGTTCGCGATCGTGTCCCCGAGCCCGGCGTCGCCGTTGATGTTCACGGCGTACGTGACGGTCGCCGACTGTCCCGGAGCAAGCGTGCCGCCGACCGACGACGACGCGCCGGTACCGAGCCGCGCGACGATCACGCCGGACTCGTTTGTAACGTTGCCGGCCCCAGAGCTGACGCTCGGCGCGGGCGTCGTGATCGCCGCACCCGACGGCACTGGATCGCGCAGCTGAACGCTGGTGGCGTCACCCGTCCCGTTGTTCGTGGCGGTGATCGTGTACGTGATCGTCGAGCCCGGCTTGGCATCCGTGCCGCTGATGGAGGCCGTCTTCGTCAGCGTGACGTTCGGCGAGAAGAGCTCGGTCGCAAACGTGATCGCCTGCGGCGCGTACGTGTCGCCGTTGGTCTTGGCGCGGAACATCGCCGTCGTCGCGCCGTTGGGGAGAACACCGTCGACCTGGAAGAGGCTCGAATCGTAGCCGAGCTGGTTGACCCAGTTCGGCGTCTTCGTGGTCACGTGGGTGCCACGGTTGGCGATCGTTGAGTTCTCCGTGTTGTTGGCCGGGTGCACCGCGTCGGTGAGCAACTGATCGTTGAGCGTCAGGTAGTCGCCCGTCGCGCCCCAGTCGCCCTCGGCAGCGACGACACCCATCGTCGTCTTGACCGTGCCGCTCGACGGCGTCTTGAAGCCCGACAGCGGGATGTCGACGAAGGCCGACGAACTGACGACAGAAAGCCCGTCGAAGACCGTGAGGTTGCGCAGCGGCTCGGTGGTATCGGAGTACGCGATCACGAGCGACCACCCGGCGAACGAGTTGCCACCCGTACCGGTCTGGACGTTGGCAACCGTGTACTCGCCTGCGCCCGCGGCGTTCACGAGCGTCGTAACGTCGGCAAACGCCGTGTAGCCCGACGACTCGGCAATCGGCCCGGTATCGACCTGCGATGCCGTCACCGTCGTGTAGCCCGCGGCGCCTGGAACCGCCAACTTGACCGTACCGATCGCATTGGCATCCGGTGGTGCCAGCGGCGTACCCTTGAAGCCGTTGGCGCCGGTGATGACCGCGGCCTTCTTCTGCAGGCCCGTCCAGTACAGCCCGGCGAAGAGCACGTGGCCGGTGCTGGGGAGCAGGAGCTGCGCCGTCGAGGAATCGAAGGTGGAGGTATCCGCGTCGACGTCGAGCCAGCCCATGTCGAGCGTGTTGTTGTTGCGCGCGTTGGTGCCGGCGCGTGCGCCCGTGCAGCCGGAGTTGAGCAGCGGATCGACCGTGGTGGTCGGGCACTGCATGATCGTGTTGGCCGCGATGATGATCTGGCCGTTGACGTTCGTCGAGAACCGCGGGGTGAACGGGCGATCGGCTGCGCTGGCCAGTGTCGGCAGCAGCAGGCAGGTGGCAATCGCCAGAAGCATGATGCGGAAGGAACGGCTCATTCGTGGAGAGGCACCTGGGGTGCCAGACGATCGTTCGTCATCGTACGCCCCAACCCTCACGTCGCGAGCGACCCGATACAGATGTAGCGCAATGACCTGCTTCGGTCTGGCGGGTACGCTGCCGCCATGCATATCGGCGTCACGCTCCCTCAGACAGAAATCGGCGGCGCCGTCGCCGACCTCCGCACCTATGCCGAAAGCGTCGAGCAACTCGGCTACGGCCACCTCGTGGCGTATGACCACGTCGTCGGCGCCGACACGACCGTGCACGAGAACTGGCAGGGGCCGTACACCATTGACTCGACCTTCCACGAGCCGCTGGTGCTGTTCGGCTTTCTCGCCGGCATCACGAAGCTCGAGCTCGTGCCCGCGATCATCATCATGCCCCAGCGCCAGACGGCGCTTGTGGCCAAGCAGGCCGCCGAGGTCGATCTGCTGACCGAGGGTCGCTTCCGCTTCGGCGTGGGCCTCGGCTGGAACCACGTGGAGTTCGAGGCGCTCGGCGAGGACTTCGGCACGCGCGGCCGTCGACTCGACGAGCAGGTCGCACTGCTGCGCCGCTACTGGACCGAGCGCTCCGTCACCTTCGCAGGCGAGTTCGATCGCGTGACCGGCGCTGGCATCGCCCCCATGCCGCTGCAGCAGCCGATCCCGATCTGGTTCGGTGGCGGCTCCAAGCCCGCCTACCGCCGTATGGGCCGCCTCGCCGACGGCTGGTTCCCGCTGATGACGCCCGGCCCGCAGCTCGACGAGGCGATCGCGACGATCGGCGCGGCGGCCGAGACCGCGGGTCGCGATCCGCAGACGATCGGCATGGAGGGGCGCATCACCTGGACCGGCGACATGGATCAGGTCAAGCGCGAGGCCGAGCAGTGGCGCGCGCTCGGCGCGAGCCATGTCTCGATCAACACGATGGGATCGCAGCTCGCCGGCGTGGACGCGCACCTCGACGTGCTCGCGCAGGTCGCCACCGCGCTCGACGTGCGGTAGGCCCTCCTCGAAGTCGGCGATGCGACCAGGCCGCCGTGCGCAGCGCGCGACTAGGGCGGCATTGCATTTTTTGCAATGCAAATCTACTATTGGAAGCGTGATTGACTACAACACGCTCTCCGAGGACTTCCGGCGCGATCGCTTCAGTTTCTTCCGCGAGCTCCGCGATACCGCACCCGTGCAGTTCGACGAGCAGAGCAGCACCTTCATCCTGTCCCGGTATGACGACGTCCAGGCGGCGGCGCGCGATTGGGAGACCTACTCCTCGGTGGGTCCGGAGGGAACGCCGCAAGCACCGCGCCTGAACGACCTCGACCCGCCGGATCACACCGTCCTACGCGACAAGGTGTCGTTGGCCCTCACCGCTGAGCGCATGCTGGGGATGGAGGACGCGCTGCGCGACGACGCGCGCGCGTTGCTGCAGGAGCTCGTGCCAGGCGGGACGAGCGATCTCATGGCCGACTGCTTCAGGCCATGTCTCACGCGCGTGGTCGGACGCATGCTCGGGCTGTCGGACGAGCAGGCTGCGGAGTGCCTCGCGATCAGCGACCTCTTCGTGCGCGGAATCCCGGGCGAGCCCGTGGCAACGCCCACCGCGCAGGAGCGCCTGCAGGCGCTCTTCATCCCGCTCATCATGGCCCGACGACAGTCCCCGGGCGACGATCTCATCAGCGCGCTGGCGTCGGTCGGCTCCGACGGAGGTGACGCGCTGTCCGACGTGGAGATCCTGCTCTTCGTGCTGGGCGTGTTCCTCCCGTCCCTCGGCAACAACGCCTGCGCCGTCGCGACGGCCGTCGAGCTGCTGGGCGCTCACCCGGCCCAGCGCGACGCTCTCGTCGCCGATCCCTCGCTGATCCCGCAGGCGTTCGAAGAGGCGATCCGGTTCGACTCCACCACCCACGATTCGCCGCGGACACTCACCCGCGACGTGACGCTGCATGGCGTCACCATGCCCGCGGGCGCGCGGGTGCTCATGGTGTGGGCGTCGGCGAACCGCGACGAGCGCACGATCGACAACCCCGATCAGTTCGACGTGCACCGAGAGCGGTCGCAGGGGCTCAGCTTCGGTTTCGGCGTCCACGACTGCATCGGCGCCATGCTGGTGCGCGTCGAGGCTCGGGTGCTGCTCGAGGAGCTGCTGGCCATCGCCCCGGAGTACACCGTTGTCGACGTGGGTCCGCGCATCAGGTCCACGTGGATCTGGGGCCACGAGTCGCTCACCGTGTCGTTCGCCTGAGCAGCGATATGCTGACCGTCGATGGCCGCCCCGCGCACCTGCCGCACAACTGACGGCGTCGAGCTGCGCGGCAGCGTGGCGACGGGCACCGGTCCCGGCGTCCTGCTGATCCACGGGCTCGCCTCGAATGCGCGTATGTGGGACGGTGTCGCGGCTGAGCTCGAGGCGCAGGGCCACGCGGTGGCAGCGTTCGACATGCGCGGGCACGGGCTGTCGGAGCAGACCGACGATGGCTACACCATCGACCAGTTCGCCGCCGACGTCGCGGCGATCATCGAGCAGCTGAAGGCTGATGACGACGCCTGGGCGCACCCGATCGTGGCGGGCCAGTCCCTCGGCGGCAACGTCGTCATCGCGCTGGCCGCGCAGGGCGTGCCCCTGACGCGCATCGTCCTCGTCGACGGCGGATTCATCGATCTCGCGTCCCGCTACACCGCGTGGCTGGCGTGCGCTGCGGCGCTGACGCCTCCGGATCTCTCGTACCTCACCCCGGAGCGTCTCGAGGGGATGCTGCGCACGCAGCACCCCGATTGGTCCGACACCGCGATCGGCGGCATGGCCGCCTGCTGGGGCGAGGTCGACGGGCACATCGCGCCGCACCTCACGCGCGAACACCACATGGCGCTGCTGCGCTCGCTCTACGACAGTCCGCCGAAGCTGTACGCCGATCGTGTCACCGTGCCGACCACGATCATCGCCAGCGACGGTGCGGAAACCGATTCGATCAAGAAGGCGACCGTCGAGCGCCTCGCGAATGCGCTGCCGCAGTGCCGCTGCGTGTGGCGCGGCGACGCCGACCACGACATCCACGCGCAGCACCCGATCGAGACCGCCGCCATCATCCTTGATGCCGATGCCTGACTTCGGGCTCCCCGACCCGCTGCCGCAGACCGTCGTGGCCGTGCACGCGCATCCCGACGACACCGATGTCGCCGCGGGCGGCACGATCGCGCAGCTGGCCGAGGCCGGCGTGCGCGTGGTCTACGTGATCGTCACCGATGGGTCCGTCGGCGGCTGGGATCGCGAGCTGCCGCGCTCCGAGATCGTCGGGCTGCGTATCGCCGAGCAGGAGAACGCCGCGGCCAAGCTCGGCGTGCAGGAGCTGGTCTGGCTGCAGCACGTGGATGGCTCGGTCTTCGACTCGGTCGAGCTGCGCGGCCAGATCGTCGAGGTGCTGCGCCGCGAGCAGCCGGAGCTCGTGATCACCCACTCGCCCGATCGCAACCGCCACTCCGTGTCGGCCTCGCATCCCGATCATCTCGCCGTCGGCGCCGCGACGCTGGCCGCCGTGTATCCCGATGCCCGCAACCCCTTCCAGCACACCGAGCAGCTGCAGGCGGGCCTCGAGATCTGGGCGGTGCCGACCGTCTGGCTGACCGGCGATGCCAAGGCGACGCGCATCGTCGAGATCGACGCGGCGCTCGAGCGGAAGCTCGGCGCAGTGCGCGCGCACGTCTCGCAGAACCCGCCGGGCGATGGACTCGCCCGGGGCGCCGAGGCGTGGGGAGCGGCGATCGCGCTGGCCGCCGGCCTCGAAACCGGCCATCATTGCGAGGCGTTCGCAGAACTTGATACGCGCTGAACCCACAGGCTGCTAATCTCCTCCCGATCCACGATAAAGGAATCTCATACGGTGAATAAGCGAATCCTCATCCTGCTGGCAGGCGTCCTGGCGATCGCCGCCATCGTCGCCGCCTGCGGTTCGAGCGGCTCCTCGAGCAGCTCCTCGGGCGGCAGCTCGAGCAGCGCGCCCGCCAAGGACAGCGCCGTCATCGCCGAGCCGCCGAACGCGCCGGCCTACTACGTCTTCCCGCTGACGCCGATGGACAACTACAACGGCCTCAACGACGCGTACTTCCAGGACCTGATCTACCGCCCGCTCTACTGGATCGGCGATCACGGCCAGGTCAAGGTGTACGACCAGATCTCGCTGGCCGACGCGCCGACCTACACCGACGGTGGCAAGACCGCGGTCCTCAAGCTGCGCGACTACTCGTGGTCCGACGGCACGAAGATCACCAGCCGCGACGTCCTCTTCTTCTGGAACCTGCTGAAGGCCTCCAAGGAGAACTGGGCGGGCTACGTCCCCAACGAGTTCCCCGACAACGTGACCAAGGTCGCCACGCCGGACGACTCGACGATCACGTTCACGTTCGACAAGGTCTACAACCCCGACTGGATCCTCTACAACGAGCTGAGCCAGATCACGCCGATGCCCCAGCACGTGTGGGACAAGACGTCGGACTCCGGCAAGGTCGGCGACTACGACCAGACCCCCGCCGGCGCGAAGAAGGTCTACAGCTACCTGATCAAGCAGGGCGCGCAGGCCGACACGTACGCCTCGAACCCGCTCTGGCAGGTCGTCAGCGGCCCGTGGAAGATCCAGAGCTTCGCCAACGGCAACGAGGTCACCCTCGCCGCCAATGACGCCTACAGCGGTCCGATCAAGCCGACGCTGAAGACCGTCACGCTCAAGCCGTTCACGAGCGATACCGCCGAGTTCAACGTCCTCGCCGCCGGTGGCGACGTCGACTACGGCTACATCCCGCCGCAGCAGGGCGATCAGGGCGATCGCATCAAGGGCAAGGGGTACGAGACCAAGACGACCACGACGTGGTCGATCAACTACATGGTCCCGAACTTCAACAACCCGGATGTCGGCCCGATCCTCAAGCAGCTGCCCGTCCGCCAGGCGATCGAGCACCTGATCGACCAGGACGGCTGGGTCAAGGGCCCGCTGCGCGGCTTCGGCGCCCCGACCTACGGTCCCGTCCCGGCCTTCCCGGACAACCCGTTCGTCAGCCCGGCCAACAAGGCGAACGCCTTCCCGTACGACGTCGAGGCAGCCAAGAAGCTGCTCACCGACAACGGCTGGGACGTGAAGCCCGACGGCACGACCACCTGCAAGACCCCGGGCACCGCTCCCGGCCAGTGCGGCGAGGGCGTCAAGGCCGGGGCCGAGCTGAAGTTCAAGGTCGAGTACGCCAGCGGTCTCGGCGCCCTCGACAAGGCGATGCAGGCCGAGAAGTCGGCCTTCTCGCAGGCCGGCATCCAGCTCGACCTCGTCTCCGAGCCGCTCGAGACGGTCAACGCCAACGAGGTCAAGTGCACCCCCGACCAGAAGGAGTGCAGCTGGCAGTTCGTCCAGGGCGACCTGGCCTGGACCTTCCAGCCGAACTACTACCCCGAGGGGTCGCTGATGTTCGGCAAGGACGGCTGCTGCAACGCGGGCAGCTACGACGACGCGAAGGCCAACCAGCTGATCGCGGACACCCACACGAGCACCTCGCCCGACGCGATGGTCGCCTACCAGGACTACCTGCAGCAGCAGCTGCCGGTGTTCTGGACGCCGAAGGCGCAGGCGATCGTGGCGTGGCGCTCCAACCTCTCCGGCGTGCAGGCGGACGATCCGTTCAGCAACCTGTACCCCGAAGAGTGGAGCTGGAAGTAGGCAACCGGTAAGGCGGAGGGGGAAGATACCCGCGTGGGTCTCTTCCTCCTTCGCCGTATCGGGCAGGCGCTCGTCGTCCTGCTGATCGTCAGCGCGGTCATCTTCGCGCTGCTGCACTTCCTGCCGGGTGGCCCCGCGCGCGCCATTCTCGGGCCGCGCGCGACCCCGCAGGCGATCGCGGAGTTCAACCACGTCAACGGCTACGACCTGTCGCTGCCGCAGCAGTACGTGCGCTGGCTCGGCAAGGCCGTGCAGGGCGACCTCGGCTTCTCGTACAAGCGCAACTCCCCCGTCTCCACGCTGCTGAAGGCGACGGTGCCGCGAACGCTGCTGCTCGTCGGCCTCGGCACGCTGATCGCCGTCCTGGTCGCCATTCCCGTCGGCGTCATCCAGGCGACGCGCCGCAACCGCGCGATCGACCACGCATTGACGACCGTCACCTTCACGCTCTATTCGATGCCGAGCTTCTGGCTCGGACTGATCCTGATCGAGATCTTCGCGATCAAGCTCGGCTGGCTGCCACCCGACGCCCCGACGGGCGGCCCGCTTGAGATGCTCCAGAACCCGGCCGGCCTCGTGCTGCCGATCGCCACGCTGGCGCTCGTCACGATCGCGTCGTTCTCGCGCTACGTCCGCGCCTCGACCGTCGAGCAGCTCGAGCAGGACTACGTCCGCACCGCGCGCGCCAAGGGCCTGCAGTCGGGCGCGATCGTCCGCCGGCACGTGCTGCGCAACGCGCTCTCCCCCGTCGTCACGCTGCTCGGCCTGAGCCTGCCGTGGATCCTCGGTGGCTCGCTCGTGGTCGAGGCGGTCTTCAACTTCCCCGGCACGGGCTTCCTCTTCTGGAACGCCGCGCAGGCGCAGGACTATCCCGTGCTGCTCGGCGTCGTGCTCGTCGTCAGCGTCGGCACGGTGATCGGGTCGCTGCTCGCCGACCTGGGCTACGCGTTCCTCGACCCGCGCGTGCGCGACCAGATCGGGGCGCAGTGAGCACCCGCAGCCGCGACGCCATCCGCGCCTTCGCCGACAACCGGCTGGCCCTGATCGGGCTGGCGGTGCTCGTCCTCGTCACGCTGTTCTGCTTCGTCGGCCCGCTGATCTGGCAGACCGACCAGGTGCACACCTCGCTGATGGAGGCGTTCCTCCCGCCGGGTCCCGGACACCCGCTCGGCACCGACGACCTCGGCCGCGACGTCCTCGGCCGGCTGATGGTCGGCGGCCGCATCTCGCTGATCGTCGGCCTGCTCGCCGCGATCATCGCGACGACGATCGGCGCGCTCTACGGCGCCATCGCCGGCTACGCGGGCGGCGCCGTCGACTCGCTGCTCATGCGCATCGTCGACGCCGTCATCTCGATCCCGACGCTGTTCCTGATCCTGTTCGTCGCCGCGCTCGCCGCGCCGACGGTGACGACGCTGATCCTCGCCATCGCGCTCACCTCGTGGCTCGTCCCGGCACGGCTCGTGCGCGGCGAGGCGCTGACGCTGCGCAACCTCGACTTCGTGCGGATGGTCCGCGTGCTCGGCGGCGGCCCGGGTCGTGCCGTCACGCGCCACGTTCTGCCGAACACCATCTCGACGCTGGCCGTCAACGCGACGTTCCAGGTCGCCGACGCGATCCTGATCATCGCGACGCTCTCGTTCCTCGGCCTCGGGCCGCGCCCGCCGGCCGCCAACTGGGGCGGCATGCTCAGCGGCGGCCTCGACACGCTCTACTCGGGCTACTGGTGGCTGATCTACCCCGCCGGCCTGCTGATCGTGATCACGGTCGTGGCGATCAACCTCGTCGGCGACGGCCTGCGCGATGCGCTGAGCCCGCGCTCGGCACGCTAGACCAGCGGGTGCAGGCAGGCGACCCGGCGCAGCGCGCTGTGCTCCGCCAGCTGCGGGTCCGTCGCATCGCAGTCGTCCACGGCGCGCGGACACCGACCCGCGAAGGCGCAGCCGGTCGGCAGGTCGACGGGCGACGGCACCTCGCCCTCGGGCGCCGCACGGCGCTCGCGCGTCGTCGGGTCCGGATCGGGGAACGCGGCCACGAGCGCAGCCGTGTAGGGGTGCGCGGGCTGGTCGATGACCGCGGCCGTCGGGCCGGACTCGACGATGCGGCCGAGGTACATGACGTCGATGCGCTCGCTGATCGTGCGCACGACGGCGAGGTCGTGCGAGATGACAAGGAGCGCGAGCGACCGGCGCTCGCGGATATCGCGCAGCAGGTTGAGCACCTGGGCGCGCACGCTCACGTCGAGCGCCGAGACGGGCTCGTCAGCGATCAGCAGCTTCGGCTCGAGTGCCAAGGCGCGCGCGATCACGACGCGCTGGCGCTGGCCGCCGGAGAGCTGATGCGGGAAGCGGACGGCGAGCGAACGGTCGAGACCCACTTCGTCGAGGAGGTCGAGGACGCGCGCCTCGCGCTCGGCCTTCGTGCCGCGCCGGTGGATGGCGAGCGGCTCGCCGACCGAGGCGGCGATCGTCATCCGCGGGTCGAGCGCAGCGCTCGCGTCCTGCGGGACGAGCTGGATCTCGGTCGTGCCGGCGCGCAGCTGGCTGCGCGAGAGCTCGCTGCGGGGTGTGCCCTCGACGAGCACCTCGCCGGTCTCGGCCGACTCGAGCCGCACGGCGATGCGCGCGAGCGTCGACTTGCCGCACCCCGACTCGCCGACGAGCGCGACCGATTCGCCCTCGCCGATCGTCACTGTCACGCCGCGGAGCGCATGCAGGCGCTTGCGGCCGAAGGCCGTGCCGGGCGCGCGGTAGGTGCGCGTGACGTCGCGCAGCTCGAGCAGCGGGCTAGGCATGGGCAGCCGCCGGCACAGGATGGATGCACGCCAGCGAGCGCCCCTCGCCGATCTCCTCGTAGGCGGGTGGTACGACAGTGCACTCAGCGGTGACCCGCGTGCAGCGCGGCGCGAATGGGCAACCGGGCTCGGGGCGCGTTGGGTCGGGCGGCGCGCCGGGGATGCCACGCAGCACCGTCGCCTCCGACCCCTCGAGCGTCGGCGCGCTCGCCACGAGCGCCTCGGTGTACGGGTGCCGCATATCGCCGAACGCGTGGAGCGTGGAGCACTGCTCGACGGTGCGCCCGCCGTACATCACCGTCACGCGGTCGGCCGCGTTGGCGATGACGCCGAGGTCGTGGGTGATCAGCAGCACGCCGATCCCGAGCTCGGCGACGAGTGACTGCAGCAGCTCGAGGATCTGCGCCTGCACCGTCACGTCGAGCGCAGTGGTGGGTTCATCGGCGATCACGAGCCGCGGCTCGTTGGCGATCGCCATCGCGATCATCACGCGCTGGCGCAGACCGCCCGACAGCTGGTGGGGATAGGCATCGAAGCGCTCTCGGGCATGGGGAAAGCCAACCAGTCCGAGCGCCTCGACGGCACGGGCGGCGGCAGCGGCGCGATCAACGCCTTGATGGATCCGCACGCCCTCGGCCACCTGACGCCCGATCGTCATCGACGGGTTGAGCGAGCCGATCGGATCCTGGAAGACCATGCCGGCAACCGAACCGCGCAGGGCGGCGAGACCCGCGTCGTCGAGCGCGCGGACGTCCTGCCCGCCGACCTCGATGCGCCCAGCCGCGATCTCGATGTTGTCGGGGAGCAGCCGCAGCGCCGACAGCGCGGTCAGGGTCTTGCCGCTGCCCGACTCGCCGACGAGGCCGACGATCTCACCGGCGCGGACCTCCACGTGCGCTTCGGCGACGGGCCGCGCGATCGCGCGTCGTATGCGCGCGTCGAGCGCGAGTCCCTCGATCGCGAGGACGGTATCCGCAGCCATGTGGCGAGGGTAGCAGCGGGTGCGAGCCCTACCCGAACGGCCGGCGCCAGGTGAAGCGCGTCTGCCGCTCCTCCGGCGCCTCAGCCGGCCAGATCAGCGTGATCACGATCACGACGGCGAGGTAGCCGAGGAAGATGCCCGCCGTGCGGGACGCGATGCTCGCGAGGGGATTATCCGCGGGGTAGAGCGCGGTTGCCCCGGCGAAGTACGCGGCCTTGTCGGCCGTGAGCATCCCGTCGATCAGGATCCCGAAACCCCAGCCCAGTGCGGTCGCCGGCACGACGGAGGCGATCGTCCCACCCGGTAGATACCAGCACGCGATGCCGATCGCCATACCGCCGAGCGTGCCGGCGAAACGGCGCCGGAAGGCGCGATGCGCATGCGGCAGCACCGACTGGTAGCTGAGGGCGATCGCACCGACCGCGTAGCCGTAGCCGACCGCCGGCAGCTGGGCGTCCGCCGACAAGACGCCCGCATGCGCCAGCAGCCGGATCACCACACCGCCAAGCGCGAGGGCGCCGGTCGCAAACAGCGTCGCAAGACCCACCTTGATGGTGCCGCGGACGGCGGGGGAAAGACGGTCGGCGGACGGCAGCATCGGCGGAGCCGTTACAGAGAGCCGACGCGCGGATTCGAACCGCGGACCCCTTCATTACGAGTGAAGTGCTCTACCAACTGAGCTACGTCGGCGTACGGCCGGGAGTGTAAATGCACGACGCGGGTCGGGGCGCAGCCGACGGGGTACACCACTGGCACCGGATTGTGAGCCCGCCTACGAAGAGGTGCCTGAGTGCGGGCGCCCGCGTCAGACGACGGACCTACGCCCGTCCTCAACCCCACATGCCGCGTCGGATGAGCCAGCGGCCACAAGGGACCACCATGCACACAACACCCCGCCACACCTGGCATCAGCGCTTCGCGATTCTCGGCGTCGTCGCAGCGCTGGGCCTCGCCGTCGGCCAGGCCTCGAGCGCACAGGCTGCGACCGCGCAGAGCTTCGCTCCCTACGTCGACATGACGTTGCAGTCGAAGGCGAAGGCGACCAGCGCGATCACTGCGTCGGGCGCCAAGGCATCAACGCTCGCCTTCATCGTCAGCGGCGCCGCCTGCCAAGCATCGTGGGGTGGCTACTACGGACTCAACGCGTCCGACGAGTGGTTCGACGCCAAGCAGGTGATCAGCGACACCCGCGCAGCGGGCTCGGAGCCGATCATCTCGTTCGGTGGCGCCGCCGGACGCGAGCTGGCGCGGACCTGCACCAGCGTCAACGCCCTCGCGGCGCAGTACCAGTCGGTGATCGACACCTACAACGTCCGCAGCCTCGACTTCGACATCGAAGGCGCCGACCAAAGTGACGCGGCCTCCCTCGCCCTGCGCTCGCAGGCCATCGCCAAGGTGCAGGCCGCCGGCATCGCTGCCGGAAAGCCGGTAACGGTCTCGCTGACCCTGCCGACGTTGCCAACCGGACTCACCAACGACGGGCTCAATGTCGTGCGGAGCGCAATCACCCACGGCGTCGACGTGAGCGTCGTGAACGTCATGGCCATGGACTACTACTGGGACCCCCAGCCGGCAGGCAAGATGGGCGACTTTGCAATCCAAGCCGGCGAGGCCCTCAAGCTCCAGCTCGCCCCGCTCTACCCCGGTCGTAGCGATGCCGAGCTGTACCGGATGATCGGCATCACCCCGATGATCGGCATCAACGACAACCCCGCCGAGATCTTCACCACGGCCGACGCCACGAAGCTCCTCAACTGGGCCAACGCAAAGAGCATTGGCCGGATCGCCATGTGGTCGCTCAATCGGGACGTTCAGTGCGGTGGGCCGACCACGTACACGAGCCTCGACTGCAGTGGCGTCCCGCAGAGCGCGATGCAGTTCTCCACGATCTGGAGGACCTTCGGTGGGGCACCGGTGATCAACCCGACGCCCACGCCAACGCCCGCACCGACGCCGACGCCGACGCCAACCCCCACACCGACCCCGACGCCTGCACCGACACCCGGCGTCGTCAGCGCCAAGGTGTCGATCGACTCGCAATGGGCGGGTGCATGGTGCGGCAAGATCGTCGTCACCAACGCGACAGCAAACGCCCTGATCATCGACAAGATCAGCTTCTCGATCCCGAACGGCGATCGGGTCACCAGCACCTGGGGCGGCACGTTTACGTCCAGCGGTAACGACTACACCGTCGTGGCGCCAAGCTGGGCACAGGCCGTTGCCGGTGGCACCTACGCCGATACCGGGATGTGCGTGGCGGGATCAGGCGCGGGACAGCTGAACAACATCGTGGTGACGGCCCGCACGGCCGGAACGACGCCCACCCCAACGCCGACGCCGACGCCCACCCCGACACCCACCCCAACGCCGGCACCGACGCCAGCCCCCGGCACCGTCGTGCTGAAGGCCACCGTGAAGAAGGACTCGACCTGGGACGGCGGCCTCTGCCGCAGCTTCACGATCGCCAATACCGGCACCCGGGCAGCGACCAACTGGAAGCTGCGCTTCACCCTGCCGGCCAGCGTCAAGATCACCGACAGCTGGAGCGGCACCGCCAGCCGTAGTGGCAATGTCATCACCGTGACGGCACCGAGCTGGGCAGCGACCGTCGGTCCGAGCGCCAGCGTCGCCGCCTTCGGCTTCTGCGCCACCGGTAGCGGCGAGCCGACCTCGATCAGCGTGACCGAGAGTTCTCCGACGACCACCGCCATCGCGGCGGCTCGCTCGGGGGCGCCAGGCCGCGCCAGGGCGCAGGAGAAGGCGGCCAAGATCCGCCAGGCGCAGGCACGCACCACGGTAGCCCGCACCCGCTAGGCATCAGTGCCTCTCCCCGCCTGCACTGCGGGGAGAGGCACTCGCGCGCGGCCGAGTCTTCCACGATCCGGCCGCGTTATGTGAGCCCACGCACGAACCGGCGGGAGGTAGCACCACACGTGTCATTTCCAGCGTCAGATGCCTGGAGGGCAGAGGTCAGCCCCATCAGAGGACTTACCACCGTAGGAAGCGAGTACGCAGGATCATGGTCAACCACACACCCCACATACACAGACAACGCCCCGCGATCGTCGCGCTCGTTGCCGCCGCGTTGTTGGCACTGTTGGCGCTAGCCGGGACGGCACAGGCCGCGCCACAGCTGCCCCTCAAGACCCAGGGCAGCACGATCGTCGACGCCAGCGGCAACGAGGTCGTCCTGCAGGGCGTCAACTGGTTCGGCTTCGAGACCAGCATCCACACCCCGCACGGCCTGTGGTCGCGCGACTACAAGGACATGCTCGCCCAGATCAAGGCGAATGGCTTCAACACGATCCGCATGCCGTTCTCGCTCCAGATGCTGGACGCGACCACCACCAGCGGCATTGATTACGGCGGCGGCAAGAACGCCGAGCTGCAGGGCAAGACGCCGCAGCAGGTGATGGACATCATCATCGCGGAGGCCGGTCGCCAGGGCCTGATGATCATCCTCGACAACCACTCCACGACCGACGATTCCTTCATGCATCCGCTCTGGTATGGCCTGGGTGGCTACACCGAGGACGACTGGGTGGCGGCCTGGAGCAAGCTGGCCACGCGCTACGCCAACACGCCCAACGTGATCGGCGCCGACCTCAAGAACGAGCCGCACGGCGAAGCCACCTGGGGCACCGGGGCAGCCAACGACTGGCGCCGCGCCGCCGAGCGTGGCGGCAATGCCGTCCTCGCCAAGGCTCCCAACTGGCTGATCCTCGTCGAGGGCATCGAAGGCCCCGTCGCCGGCGGACAGCAGCTCGACCGCGCCTGGTGGGGCGGCAACCTCGAGGGCGTGCGCAACAACCCCGTCCGCCTCTCCGTCCCCAACCGCGTCGTGTACTCGCCGCATGAGTACGGCCCGGGCGTCTTCGCCCAGCCGTGGTTCTCGGATCCGAACATGGCCGCGATCCTCGCCGACCGCTGGCAGAAGGGCTTCGGCTACATCAAGGACCAGGGCATTGCCCCGATCCTGATCGGCGAGTTCGGCGCGAAGAACGTCGGCACCGATACCGTCGAGGGCCGGTGGATCAACCAGTTCGCCGACTACCTGGGACAGAAGGGCATCAGCTGGACGTTCTGGGCCTGGAACCCGAATTCGGGTGACACCGGTGGCGTACTACAGGACGACTGGCGCACCGTGCACGCCGACAAGATGGCGCTGCTGACGCGCCTGATCAACCGCACGTCCGGTGGCGGCACGGTGCCGACGCCGACGCCGACGCCGACGCCGACACCCACGCCGGCTCCGACGCCGGTCCCCACGCCGACGCCGGTCCCCACGCCGACGCCGGGCGTGGTCAGCACGCGGGTCGCCATCGACTCCCAGTGGACCGGTGGCTGGTGCGGCAAGTTCGTGATCAGCAATGCGACCGCGAGCGATCTGGTGATCGACAGGATCACCTTCTCGGTGCCCACGGGTGGCTCGGTGGCGAGCACGTGGGGCGGTACGTTTACGAACACCGGCAGTGCCTACACGGTCGTCGCGCCGAGCTGGGCCAAGGCCGTGGCGGGAGGAAGCTACGCCGACACCGGACTGTGTGTGTCGGGTTCTGCCGCGGGACAGCTGAACAACATCGTGGTGACGACGCACGCGGCCGGCACGACGCCGACCCCGGCACCCACGCCCACGCCGGCACCCACGCCCACGCCGGCACCCACGCCCACGC